>JQOA01000236.1 GCA_000753945.1 Smithella sp. D17
ATGACACGTATTTATTTGATCAAAACGCATGTACCTCGCCACATTTAGTAGTCTGGCTGGGTACAAAAGAAATTGTTTATAAGGCAAAAAAAGTTTTTTGGAATAAATTATATAATATTGTAAAACAAAAATATGGCCCTATACAACCAATTATCGTAGTTAATAAACTTACGGCTCTTTATAATCAAGCTGTAAACTCTGACGGTGTTCATAAAACCACCTCTAACGACAATCTTTTGTGGCTTGTTGATATTGATATATTATCTCCTCAAATAGAAGACTTTCGCTGTTCGAGTGGATATTTTTCGGAATATCATGCGAACTCGTTATTGGAAGTAGCTACCATAATCAATCGTAAATATCAAACTTTGGCTTATTATGGTTTCAATAAAATGGAACTATCAAATTTTGTTAAAAACAACAATCTGCCTGGAATTGACCGAATCGTCCCCATTGGAAGAACAACAGATTTTTCTGTTATCTGGGATGGTTTTGATTTAATCAGAACATTGACTAGGTGTTGCAACATAATTGCGAAATAATAAGCAAGTTAAGGAAAGTTGGAAAAAAGGTTTGATTGTGAGAAGTTCTCGTCTTATGAAACATCTTTCGCAGAAGATCAAGTATAAAAAACTTTTAAGCATGACCGTAAGTGCAGTCATCTTTTTCCTTTGTGCATATTATGTCGTCAACAATTTCCAATGGCGGGCTATTTTCCCACTTCTGTCACAGGTGGATTTGAAATGGTTCCTGGGCGCCGGTGCTGGATCTATTTTGTTTTATTGGTTGATTCGAACAGCACGCTGGTTTGTTTTGTTGAAAGCCGCTGATATTCATATTGATTTTTACCGTCTTTATCTGGTGGGGGTTATATCAATGGCCTTTGCCATTGTTACACCTTTTCAGTCCGGTGAGGCCGTAAAGGTTGAATTGTTGAAAAAGGTTGGCGCCTTGGACAGAATTCCCGGTTACGGTATCTTTATGACAGAGAGAATTCTGGATTTAATTATAGTTTTGCTGATGGCATTAATTTGTTTGTTATTCGGTGTTGTAAAATATCTGGACAGGTGGACAATGTTTGCCGCGGTAGCGCTGATTTTGATTTGTATTACTGTTTTTTTTCTGATAATCCGGCGGACATCACCGGGCAACGCCGTGGGACGTTTTTTTCAACCATTTAATCAATGCGTAAAAAACGGTAGGGTTCTGACAATAGTGGTTTCCCTGACAATCGCGAGTTGGTTTATTATTATTCTCGGTTGGTACGCTAGTTTGCGCAGTATTGCCATTTCAATTAATTTTCCGGAAATGGTCGCGCTGACTACCATTACCACCTTGATCAGCATTTTGAGTTTGATCCCCGGCGCTCTTGGCATAAGTGAGGTCAGTATTTCCTCTTTTCTTGTTTATTTCCAGCAGGATATTCCTCTTGCTCAGACGGGTGCTTTGATAATTAGGCTTTATGGTGTTATGGCTTTAATCTTAGGATTTATTCACCTTCTCCCATTTTGGAAGTTGATCCGTGCCGGGAAACAAATGCCTGCTAACGTTGATTGATAAAATGTATAGAATATGAAATTTTGTTAATAATAAGGTTTATTGATGAAGGTATGCCCCGGTTGTAACAGTGAATTGCTTAATGATTCATCATGCGGATGTTGTGGCTTTACCGCGAAAATGATTGATGGATTCTTAGCATTTGCTCCTGGACTTGCCACGAATAACGATAATTTTGACGCTACCGCTCACGCGAGGTTATTTCAACAGGAAAGCAACTGCTTTTGGTTTCCGGAACGAAATAAATTGATAATCTGGGCAATGAACAAATATTTTTCCAACACGGAATCGTTGTTGGAGATAGGCTGTGGAACGGGTTACGTTCTTAACGGATTGTCTTCAGCCTTTCCCGAAAAGAAGTATACCGGAGCCGATATATTTACAAGCGGTCTTAAATTTGCAGCCTCAAGAGTGCCGCAGGCAAATTTTATACAAATGGATGCGCGCCACATCCCCTTCAATAATGAATTCGATGTAGTTGGTGCCTTCGATATGATCGAGCATGTAGAAGAAGATGAGCAGGTGCTAAGCCAGATGTATAAGGCCGTGCGGCATGGAGGAGGAATAATAGCCACAGTACCCCAGCATAAGTGGTTATGGAGTGCGGTAGATGATTACGGATTTCATAAAAGAAGATATACCCGTGCTATGTTTGGCGAAAAAATAACAAAGAGTGGATTTGAAGTTGTTAAGATCACATCATTCATGAGCTTTTTGTTACCGATTATTGTCTTACGGAGGGGGCGTTACCTGTTTTACTCAAAGGAAACAATAGAAGAAACTACCAAGGAAGAGATAAAGATCAATCCTGTTTTGAATTATTTATTTAGCTTAATATGTATGGTTGAGACGCGAATGATTAAAGCGGGAGTTCCTTTTCCCGCCGGTGGTTCGCTATTATGTATAGCAAAGAAAAGGTAGGATATATGAAGAATAAAATAAAGATTCCCTTCAATAAGCCATTTATTGCCGGCAAAGAACTCTTCTACATTGCCCAGGCAGTTATTGAAAATCACCATACCGCCGGTGATGGTCCCTTCACGAAAAAATGCCAGGCATGGCTGGAGGAACACCTGGGATGCCGTAAAGTGTTACTGACACATTCCTGCACGGCGGCTTTGGAAATGGCGGCAATTTTGGCGAATATACAGCCCGGTGATGAAATTATCATGCCTTCATATACATTTGTTTCAACGGCCAACGCTTTTGCGTTACGGGGAGGAGTACCGGTGTTTATAGATATTCGCCCCGACACTCTTAACATCAATGAAAATCTAATTGAAAAAGCCATCACGCCTCACACTAAAGCCATCCTGCCGGTTCATTACGCCGGTGTCTCCTGTGAAATGGATGCTATCATGGATATAGCAATGAGACATAATCTTTTTGTGATTGAAGATGCCGCGCAAGGCATCATGTCCACCTACAAAGGAAATCAACTGGGAACAATTGGACATTTCGGTGCTTGTTCATTTCATGAAACGAAAAACATCATTTCGGGAGAGGGTGGAGCGCTGCTTATTAATGACGACAAATTTATTGAGCGAGCCGAAATTATACGCGAAAAAGGGACCAATCGCAGTCAATTCTTTCGCGGACAAGTAGACAAATACACATGGGTTGATATCGGATCTTCATATCTTCCCAGTGATATTATCGCCGCATTTCTCTATGCCCAGATGGAAAACGCCGATCAGATTATAGCCAAACGGAATTCGATTTATGATCTTTATATGAAAGGCTTGCAGCCACTGGCTGATAAAGGCTGCCTCCAACTTCCGTTCATTCTTGATGATTGTTGCAGCAATGGTCACATGTTCTATATCATAACCCGATCTTTGGAAGAGAGAACGAAACTTACTGAATTCTTAAAGGAACGCGGTATTATGGCTGTGTTTCATTATGTGCCCCTCCACAGTTCCCCTGCGGGAAAGTTGCACGGTCGTGCATATAGAACTCTGGATGTTACCAAAAAAGTAAGCGACTGCCTGTTGCGCCTGCCGCTTTACTATGAAATGACGAATAACGATGTACATTCTGTAACAAAGTCTATCAGGGATTTTTATAAAAATTATTGAGTTTAGTGCCTTCGGCAGGAGAGTGAAGCTTAAGTTACATAATTAATCATGCCAAACGCACTAACACTTTTATATCTATTCATTAATAAAAAAGGGGGATTTTAATGAGCGAAAGTAAAGAAGACACAGACATAACCATTCAATCAGTCACTGACCAGGTTAATACTCGCAACAATCTTTCCTCAATAATGCCTACGTTCTCTGCCTTCTCGGAAAAACTGGCTTCTTCCCGCTATCTGAAATGGGCAATAATAGCACTTCTACCCGCTTTGATTCTGCTGAGAAATCCCGTGGAACAATTAGATACCGACCTATGGTGGCAAATGGCGCTTGGTAAATATTATATTACTCACCATACCCTTATTGCGGATCATTCGATCTTTTCCTGGACGCCGACAGACCCGACCTGGATTTATAACACTTGTCTGGGAAGTATCGTTTTTTATCTGGGTTACAGCCTCATGGGAGGGTTTGGCTTATGGATCATTCAGTGGCTCATATTCATTGGCGTTTTTGTTTCATTTTATCTTTTTCTCCGCCTGATTGGTCAGAGACTCGATATAACAAGCGTTACCATCATTGCCGCGATTGGTATGGTCTGCTCCCTCGCCTGCAGCATGTACAAGCCCGAATTATTTTCAGCCCTTTTGTTTTGCTGGACGGTATTTATCTTTTTTTATGTCAAGTTGACCCGCCAAACACTTACTTTTTATATTTATCCCTTACTTTTTGCCCTCTGGGTCAATTTACACGGTGCCTTCATCTTCGGGCTCATTTTTCTAGTTCTTGTCTTTACAGGTGAACTTTTAAACAGAATTTTCTTTTCCAAAGAATCATTTACCACCAAAGATTTGACCCATCTGGGAATCGTGTGTGTTCTTTCTTTTGCCGCCACTGTGCTGAATCCTTATGGCATTGATTATCTGTCGAGCACTTATAATGGACTGACTTCCGATGCTTATATGAGCCTAATCAACAAATATATCCTGGCCTATTTAAGTCTTTGGCCATATTTGAAGGATATCAATGTTTCCTCTTTCAGATTGGGACAAACTGCCTGGATCATGACCATAATGATGTTTTTTTTGGGCTGCCTTTTCCTCTATGAATTAATCAAAAAGAGATCCTGCGATTTTGCATTGCTTTTCGTCAATGTCGCCTTATACTGGAAAGGCATGGAAACAAGCCGGGCATCTTACTTCTTTCCTCTCGCCTTTTTTTTCTCATTCTTTTACCTGCTTCATCGGTTAAAATTAAAAAACGTTCTCGGCAAGGCAACCATCCTATCGTTGCTTGTTTTCTTTTTCTTTTTTGCAAGCACCTCTTATTTAACTGTCAGATACGGTGCTGGAAGCAAATGGTTCGGCATGGGCATTGATAGCTTTGTCCCTGTAAAGGAAGTGGCTTTCCTGAAAAAATATCATCCGGAAGGACCGATCTTTAATGATTATGTTATCGGTGGTTACCTGATGTGGGATCTCTATCCTGACTACAAGGTTTTTATAGATCCCCGTTGCAGCCCATTCAGGAAACAGACGTTCCCCGACTACATGGCCTTTACCAACGTCCGTGTAACCGGCAAAGATATTCAGCGTTTCAGAGAAAAGTATCCGTTCAAGATTGCGATACTCCATTATCGGCAACTCATTTTGATCTATGATTTCCTGCAAGCGGGAGGAGAGTGGAGACTTTTGTACTTTGGCCAGAACGCTGCTATCCTGATGCATAAATCATTACTTCCCACCATCTCGCCGGAAATGGGCTCTGTTGATCTTAGTCCTGTACGCTTCAGGAAGGTTACAAATCCACAAGTTCTTCTTAATATTTTTCATTTTTATATTAATGTGAACCCTAACGCCGCTCGATTTATCTACGATATCTATAAAATTAACGTCAGCGATTATTACAAATTTAAAGAAGAGCACCTGCAAGGAATGGATCTTGCGATTCGTTTGAAGGAGAGTGAAGCTAAAGCCAGGAAAAAAGGTCCTACATTAGTGACTCCCCTGTCCGGCGCCGGGCTTGGCAAAGGTAATGCGGCGTCTGTGCGAAACGATTTTTCAAAACCCTTGCCGACATTATAATTTTTTTAAGTTGAAATTAATGATTAGTTGTGCAAATCTTCGCCGTGTAAACTTGGAATGCATACATTTCCGGAACATAGAGAAACAGCCAAGAACCGGTCATGTTATAAAATTACTGAATAGGGAGAATTAATGAGTTCCGCCTCGTCTAACGTATTTCTTTCAGATATCGATAAGGAGCGGTTTGGTATTCAAACCGCAAGAGTTGTTGGGGTGACCATAGAAAGTTTACCCTCGATACTGGAATTTTGTAGAAAGGAACAGGTAAAATTACTTATTGCCCGTTGCAGCATGTCCGATCTGAAGATAGCCCAAACCATGGAAAAAAAAGGCTTCTTGCTGATGGATACCCTTGTTTATTATACACTTGACCTTACGAAACGAAAGATCCCCTCTGATAATGGCACGGCACATTTCAGACCTATCCGTGCCGGTGAAGAAGAAGAGATGGTTTCTGTTGCCACAGAATCATTTCGTGGTTATTTTGGACACTATCATGCTGATCCAAGGCTGGATAATAATAAATGTGACGAGGTATACGTTGACTGGGCAAGAAAAGCCTGTGCTTCCCGAGGCTCTGATGAAAATTTTCTGGTAGCTGAAATAGAGGGCCGAATAGTGGCATTTGGTGTTTTCAGGATTAATAGTCCCGATGAGGGCGAATTGTTTTTGGGAGGTATACATCCCGACTTTCAGGGACAGGGCATCTACCTTTCTTTTTTGTGCAGAGCAATGGAGTGGTGCTTATCAAAAAATACCAGGAGGATAGTTATCTCTACCCAACTTAATAATATCGCCGTACAAAAAGTTTTGACGAGATTCGGATTCGAAATCTCCAGAGGGTATTACACTTACCACAAATGGTTTGATTAAACCGCCACAAGAGCCCAAGATTATAACAAATCATGGGCAGTTAAATTATATCTTCATTCCTGAAACGCCAGAACAACAACACACCCAGGATTAAGCAGTAGATAGTGACATTTATGAACGGATAAATATATAAAAACCCTTGGGAACCTTCACTGCCGATAAACGAAGATGCAAAATGTTGTGTGCCGGAAATTTTCGGCCATAAATAATAAATTATTTCCCAACCTGTCCAGCCTGACTGCATATGAACCAGAGGATGATGGCTCATCGAAAATATCCCGTCAGCCACAAAACTAACAATGGCAATTCCCATAACACAAAGAAAAGCGGCTATGTCGGGCATCATCAGCGATAAAAGCAGTATGGCAATAACCACAAAGAGCAGATTGAAGGAGCATAGTAACGAAGCGGCAAGGTAGCCAGGCATGACAACATTCAACTTTATAAAAACAGTCAGAAATATAATGGCGTGGAGAATGAACATGAAGATGGAAGACAGCGCCCACAGCCCGAGTATTTTTCCTGTAATGTATTGCTTGCGGGTTATCGGCTTGGAAAAAATACACGATTGCATTCCTTCATCCCTGTCACGCTTGAACACGCGCATGGAAAGCAGCGCCGCTATGAGCATCACGACAACGGCAATAATATGAAAGGTTATTTTCGACACCGTCCCTACGATGGCCTCAGCGTCAAGATCCTGACCGTTAATCATGTAATTGCCTTGATAACAACCCCGAATAAGAAAAACAAAAATGACAGATATAACAAACATGACGATAAAGCTTCTTTGGCGCACTTCATCGGCAATGGTATATTTCGCAATATTAATAATGGAAGAAAATGCTTTCGGCATTTTTACATCAACCTTTCACATATCTGACAAACACATCTTCCAGCGAATCGCCTTCCTTGACCAAAGCGGAAATTTTGTCTTTCACCAGAAGCTTGCCGCGATTGATGATTGCAGCGTTATCGCAGATCTTTTCGACTTCCGACAGCAGGTGCGAATTCAAAAAAATCGTCATCCCCTGATTTTTAAGCGATTCTAAAAGCTGGCGTATTTCTCTTATTCCGATGGGATCAAGTCCGGAGACGGGCTCATCGAGAATCAGCAGCTTCGGTTTGCCCACCAGCGCGGCACCGAGTCCGAATCTCTGAATCATGCCACTGGAATAGGTTCCTGATTTTGTGTGTTCCCTACCCTGCATACCGATACTTTCGACAATACGCCGGCATTGCTCCCTTGCGTCAGACCGGTTTATATTCAGTAGCTCCGCACAACGTTGCAGATACTGCCATCCGGAAAGATAAGGAGGAATATGAAAGTTCTCCGCCAGATACCCAACCGCAGCACGACTGGCCGCGTTTGTGCTGGAAATACTGTTTATTGACAAGCTTCCCGATGTCGGCTGTGTAAAATCCAGGAGCATCTTAACGATTGTGGTCTTTCCCGCACCGTTAGGTCCCAAGAGAGCGAAATACTCGCCAGCCTTAACGGAAAAAGAAACATTGTCAACGGCAGCAAGAGATCCATATCTTTTAGTTACAGCGTTTAATTCAATCATGGAAAAAATATATGTACTCTGATCAGGCATGTCAATAAAATATTGACTGCAAAATTTACGGTTTGTTACCGATTTTACCTGTCAACGGTCTATATAATCCCCTGTTGCTACGCAATAGAAATATTACGCCTGTAATCTCCTCATAATTACAGCGTGGGCAAAGCCAGCCTGTGTTGCTACGCAATAGAAATATTACGCCTGTTGAGCAAGCTGGGTTAATATAAACAGCCAACAAAAAAGGCAGGATAAAAAACCCTGCCTTTTTTATTATCTATTGCCTGAATGATTAAGCTACTTTCTCTTTTGCTTTTACTTTGGTTTTTGGTTTTTCCTTCTTTTTCTCATCAGTAATAAATTCCAAAATAGAAACAGGCGCGTTGTCACCAAACCGGTAACCGGCTTTGACAATTCTCGTGTATCCACCAGGACGATTACGATAGCGCTCGGTAAGTTCACCGAAAAGCTTGCCGACCATATCTTTATCCCGCACAACTGCCAGAGCCTGACGCCGCGCGTGGAGGCTGCCTTTTTTACCTAAAGTGATCATCTTTTCCGCCACTTTTTTCAATTCTTTTGCTTTCGTGTCTGTCGTACGAATCCGTTCATATTTTATAACGGAAGTTACCATATTACGAAGCATGGCTTCCTTATGGCTAGAAGACCTACCTAGCTTACTACCCGTCTTACCATGATGCATCGCTAATATCTTCCTTTCTTAATTTATTAATTTCTGAAACAAAACATTTACCGCTATTTTTTTCTGACTTTTTCACTATGCGGATTCAATATCCATCCCGAAACTAAGACCATATTCATTCAGAATATCTTTGATTTCGCTCAATGATTTACGTCCGAAATTCTTTGTCTTGAGCATTTCCGCTTCCGTCCTCTTCACCAATTCTCCAATAGTGTTAATTCCGGCATTCTTCAAACAATTAGCCGATCGAACAGAAAGTTCCAAGTCTTCTACTGAACGCAACAATACTTTATTTACACCCTCTTGCTCGTCTTCTTTCTCCGGTGGAATTTCTTCCTCGATTTCCTCAAAATTAATAAATACGTCTAATTGCTGTTTCAATATTTTCGCCGAATAGGCGATAGCGTCTTCAGGTTTTACACTGCCATCCGTCCAGACTTCCAGCGTAAGCTTGTCGTAATCGGCAATTTGACCGACTCGCGCATGAGAAACAATATAGTTCACTTTTTTAACCGGTGAAAAAATAGCGTCAATATTAATTGTCCCTTTAGGTTGTTCAGGGTCAAGTTCCTTTTTCGCCGGCAGGTATCCCTTGCCCACTTTCACTATCAATTTTGCCTTAAAAGAGCCACTGGCTATTGTGGCAATGTGATGATCGGGGTTTAAAACCTCGATTGCTCCATCAGTAATAATATCTGCGGCTGTAACGGCTCCGATACGAGCGACATTGATGGTTACTTCTTTTGTGTCCGCTGGTCCTGCTAATTTAAAGCGTACACCTTTTAAGTTTAAAATAATATCTGTTATGTCTTCTTTAATTCCAGGTAGAGTTGAAAATTCATGCAATACGCCTTCAATCTTCGTTGAAACAATAGCCGCACCTTGAATGGAAGAAAGCAATATTCTTCTCAAAACATTGCCCAATGTTATACCAAAACCACGTTCCAAGGGCTGAATGATAAACTCTCCATAGTTACGCGTATGCGTAGCGTCATCAACTTCAATACGCCTGGGACGAATCAAACGTGACCAGTTCCTCTGCATAATTAAAACCATCCTTTATTAGCCGGTTTATAAAAATAATTTGTTTATTTCGAATAAAGCTCAACGACAAGCTGTTCCTGTACCGGCATTGTCAAATCTTCCCGCACCGGCAGTATTTTTATGGAGGCCTTGAAGTTATCTTTATCCAATTCCAGCCAATGAGGCACACCACGTCTTGCTACGGTTTCAATTGCTCCCAGTATCTTAGTAACCTTGCGGCTGCCTTCCTTAACACAAACTCCATCCCCTGCTTTAAGCAAATATGACGGTATATTAACCGGTTTGCCATTAACTAAAAAGTGACTATGACTAATTAATTGCCTTGCCTCCACTCTGGAATTAGCAAATCCCATACGGAATACCATATTGTCCATTCTTCTTTCCAGAAGTATAAGCAGATTTTCTCCTGTAATGCCCTTTTGCTGATCGGCCTTTTCAAAATAGCCTCTGAACTGCTTTTCTAAAAGCCCGTACATTCTTTTCAGCTTTTGTTTCTCCCGCAATTGGACGCCATAGTCAGAACGTTGCTTTTTATGCAACTGACCATGATCTCCCGGAACGTAATCCCTTCTTTCGAAGGAGCATTTTTCCGAATAGCACCTGTCGCCTTTTAAAAAGAGTTTTAACCCTTCGCGGCGACACAACCTACATGAGGAATCCGTATATCTTGCCAAAAAAGCCTCCCTTGTTCTCTATTTGTTATTCATAATCGATTATTCTGGTATTACTAAACTCTGCGACGCTTTGGTGGTCTGCAACCATTATGCGGAACAGGCGTTACATCACGAATCATGGTGATAACAAGCCCGGCAAGCTGCAACGATCGCAATGCCGACTCTCTGCCGGCGCCCGGACCTTTTATGTATACCTGCACTTTGCGCATCCCCTGCTCCTTGGCTTTACGCACAACATCTTCCGCAGCCATTTGCGCGGCAAAAGGGGTGCTTTTGCGCGAACCCTTAAAACCCTGTAGTCCGGACGATGACCAGGCAATTACATTGCCGCTTAAATCAGTTATTGTTACAATTGTATTGTTAAAAGTGGATTGGATATGTGCAATCCCTTCAGTAATATTTTTCTTTTCTTTTTTCTTGCCAGTTTTTCTGACTGCCTTAACCATTTTTCCTCCAGCTTAAGGATAACCAATTACTTTTTCTTGCCTGCGATAGACCGTCGCGGACCTTTTCTTGTGCGGCCATTCGTATGAGTTCTTTGTCCCCTTACAGGAAGTCCCTTACGATGCCGCAAACCACGGTAAGCGCCAATATCCATCAAACGCTTGACAGACATGGACACCTCCCTGCGCAGGTCACCTTCAACTCTATGATCCTTATCAATTATATTTCTAATGGCTGATATTTCCGAATCGGCCAGATCGTCCGTTTTAGTATCCGGACTGACTCCCGCATTGTTCAGGATTTGCCTTGATTTAGCCGGCCCAATGCCGTAAATATAAGTTAAAGCAACTTCCATTCTTTTGTTTTTCGGTAAATCAACACCTGAAATTCGTGCCACCTATAACCTCCTGAATATTAAAATCTAGCCTTGACGTTGTTTATGCTTGGGATTTTCACAAATTACCCGCAAAACGCCTTTTCGTTTGACAATCTTACACTTATCGCATATTTTTTTTACAGACGACCTTACTTTCACGATTTCAACTCCTTATTCTCAGTAAAAAAAATTTTATTTCGTCCTGTAAGTAATTCGGCCCCGGGTTAAATCATAAGGTGAAAGTTCTACCGTAACTTTATCCCCCGGAAGTATTTTGATAAAATGCATACGCATTTTACCCGAAATATGAGCTAAAACCTTATGCCCATTTTCAAGCTCCACACGGAACATGGCATTGGGTAGCGGTTCAAGAACCCGACCTTCAACTTCAATTGCTTCCTCTTTGGCCATATTTTATTATCTACATTCCTGTTTAAAAACTCACAACCAAGTTCAATTAAGCTTAAATTTAATTCTTTTTACTTAAAATCTCCGGTCCGTTATCAGTAATTGCTATCGAATGTTCAAAATGAGCCGATAAGCTTCCATCTTTTGTAACTACCGTCCAACCGTCAGGTAATATTTCTACCTTATAGTTTCCTTCATTGACCATCGGCTCAATAGCCAGAATCATTCCGCTTTTCAGTTCAATCCCGCGCCCTTTTTTGCCAAAATTGGGAATTTGCGGTTCTTCATGCAGACTTTTACCTATTCCATGGCCGACAAAATCCCGCACTACTGAATAACCTGCCGCCTCCACTATATCCTGCACAGCGGCGGATATGTCGCCCAATCTGTTGCCAGCCTTAGCTTGCTCTATACCCGCGTATAAACTCTGTTCGGTGACCTGCATAAGCCTTGAAGCTTTCTGTGTCACCCTGCCTAAAGGCAACGTTATGGCTGCATCACCGAAAAAACCCTGATAGCAAACCCCGAAATCAAGTCCTACAATGTCGCCTTCTTCAAGGATCCTCTCTGAAGGCATGCCATGCACGACAACTTCATTTACCGACACACAAAGAGCGTAAGGATAACCATTGTATCCTTTAAAAGCCGGTTTTGCGCCTTTTTTATCCGCAATTTCCGCGGCAAGTTTATCCAGCTCCCTTGTCCTTACACCGGGTTTTACTTTTTCTCTAAGCCTGTTTAAAACCTCGGCAACAATGCGATTACTTGTTCTCGCTTTTTCAATTTCATCCGGAAGCTTCAGAATTACCATGATAATCTTCCGCTATCTCCTGCGAGCAATATGTCCTTTTTTCATAAATCCTTCATATTGCCTTGTCAGCAGATGCGACTCAATCTGACTCGCCGTATCCATAGCGACACCGACAACAATCAAAAGCGCCGTACCGCCAAAATAAAAAGGAACATTTAACTGAGTAATTAAAACGCTGGGCAAAACGCAAACTATGGAAACGTAAATAGCGCCGCTAAAAGTAAGTTTCTCCAATACATTTTCGATATATTCAGCAGTTTTCTTGCCTGGCCTTATTCCGGGAACATAACCGCCAAATTTTTTCATATTCTCAGCAACATCATCCGGTTTAAAAGTGACTGCCGTATAAAAAAAACAGAAGAAAAAGATGAAAATTACATAAAGAACTTCATATCCCAGCCGTCCAGGCATTAAATATCCGGCAATATCTTTTATCAAGCCGTGCGGTGCGAAATTAGCAATGGTTGCCGGAAACATTATTACTGAAGAAGCAAAAATCGGAGGAATAACACCCGCTGTATTGACCTTCAGCGGTAAATGCGTGGTTTGACCACCATACATTTTACGCCCTACTATTCTTTTAGCATACTGCACCGGAATGCGGCGTTGTCCTGCTTCCACAAAAACAATCGCTCCGACAACGGCTACCATCAGCGCGGCAATCAACAGGATAACCAGTACCCCAAGCTCACCGGCAGTCGCCAATCTGTAAGTATTGCCGATCGCAGCAGGAATACGACAAACAATACCGGCAAAAATTATCAAAGATATCCCGTTACCAATTCCTTTTTCAGTAATCGTTTCACCAAGCCACATGATGAAAGCAGTGCCTGATGTTAAGGTAATAACGGTCATCATTATAAAAGACCAACCCGACTGCAAAACAATGGGAGCTCCTGAGGGACCAGCCATTTGTTGTAAACCGTAAGCAATACCAAAACCCTGGATCATACTTAAGAGAACTGTTCCGTAACGGGTATATTGTGTAATTTTGCGCCGTCCACTTTCACCTTCTTTAGAAAGCTTCTCCAAATGAGGAACGGCAATAGTTAATAACTGCAAAATAATTGAAGCGCTAATGTAGGGCATAATGCCCAACGCAAAAATAGAAAAATTACTAAAAGCGCCACCGGCAAACATGTCCATCAAGCCAAATAATGAACCTTTGGCATGTTCAAAATAAGCTAATAGGGCCACATTATCAATTCCCGGCGTCGGTATATATACACCAATACGATAAACAGCAAGAAGAAGAATTGTAAACAAAACTCTTCTCTGTAGTTCAGGAACCTTGGATACGCTGCCCAGCCCTTCTAACAAATTATATTACCTCTTCTATTGAACCGCCGGCGACGGTAATTTTATCTTTCGCGGCTTTACTAATTTTGGCTATTTTTATAGTTACAGGGAAATCAATTTCGCCTTTAGCCAGGATTTTTATTTTATCGCCTTTTTTCTTTACAATGCCGCTGTTCAAAAGAGCTGTTTCATCAATAACTGCGCCTTTGCTAAACTTTCGACACAAATCAGTAAGATTTACTGCGACGAATCTTTCACGGAAAGGATTACGGAAACCACGCTTCGGTAATCTGCGAGCCATCGGCATTTGTCCGCCTTCAAATCCGGCTCTTACCTTTCCACCGGAACGGGCTTTTTGTCCCTTATCGCCTTTTCCGGATGTTCCACCCTGGCCGGATGCATCACCACGCCCCACCCGTTTTCTCTTTTTCGTTGCACCGGCCGGAGCCCTAAGCGTACTCAAATCCATATACTACTCCTCTGACTCTTCCATAGAAACTAAATGAATAACTTTATTTACCATACCGCGAACCTGCGGAGTATCAACTAAAGTTACAGTGCTATTTAATTTGTTCAGACCCATTCCCTTTAAAATCTTTCTTTGTTTTTCAGGACGGCCGATTACACTTCTTATTTTTTTAATTTTTAACATTTTAGCCACTTTAAGTTACCTCATCGAATATATTGATACGACTATTTGCCTCTTTGCGTAGCAATTTCCGCTGGATCTCTTAACTGGCAAAGGCCATCAAGAGTTGCTTTGACCAAATTATGAGGATTATGAGATCCCAGACATTTCGTCAAGATATTATGGACACCGGCAACTTCCAATACCGCTCTTACAGCGCCTCCGGCAATCAACCCGGTACCTGCGGATGCCGGTTTTAATAAAACTTTTCCGGCACCGGAGCGACCTATCACTTCATAAGGAATCGTCTTTGCTAAAACGGCAACTTTCACCATATTTTTTTTAGCCATATCCATTCCCTTACGAATAGCTTCCGGCACCTCATGAGCTTTACCTAATCCTGTTCCGATCATTCCATTGCCATCGCCGACAACCACGATAGCGCTGAAACGGAACCTTCTGCCACCTTTGACTACTTTTGCCGTCCTGTTAATGGCAACCACCCTGTCCAGGAACTCCGCATCTTTCATTTCTCTATTATCCGATCTCTTATCCAACGATTCTTCCTTTATTATCTTTTTTATTTAATAAAAATTAAAATTTAAGACCATTTTCCCGGGCAGCGTCGGCTAACGCCTTCACACGGCCATGATAAAGAAATCTTCCCCGATCAAAAATTACTTTTTCAACGCCCAGAGCTTTTAATCTCTCCGCAATCAACTTGCCCACTTCCTTTGCTACATCTACTTTTTTCTTGCCTTTAATCTTTGAGGCTAACTCTTTGCACAAAGTAGATGCCGTTGCCAGGGTACTTGCCTGTGTATCGTTAATGGCTTGGGCATAAATATGCTTTTCACTCCGAAATACGGAAAGACGAGGCTTTTCCTGTGTTCCGGTAATTTTGCCTCTTATTCTTTTTTCTCTCTTTTTTCTAACTTTTAATGTCTTTTTGGAAGCCAATGTTCCACCTCTTTATGGCAATATGTTTTTTTACTTAGTTAAGCACGCTCAGCCGATTTACCAGCTTTACGTTTAATATACTCGTCAGCATACTTAATGCCTTTACCCTTGTAAGGCTCCGGTTTTTTCAATGATCTTATTTCCGCTGCAACCCGGCCCACCAATTGTTTGTCAATACCGGAGACGACTATATTAACCTGTTTGTCCAACTTAATGTCTATTCCCTTGGGAATATCGTATTCTACCGGGGAAGAGAAACCTAAAATAAATTTCAAACTGTGTCCACTAAGTTCAGCACGATAACCGACTCCCGATATTTCCAGTTTTTTTTCAAAACCGGCGCTGACACCTTGAACCATGTTTCCGATTAAGGTTCTGGCTAAACCATGATAAGCCCGCGCACTTAGTTCTTCCGATTTTCTTTCCACCACAATATTTCCTTCGCCTATTGCCACAGTAATTCCTTCCGGCAATTTAGAAGAAAGCGTTCCTTTGGGTCCTTCCACTTTAACTATGTCAGCACTTTGGCTGATTTTAACATTTTTGGGAAATGTTACCGGTTTCTTACCTATTCTCGACATGAAAAAATGCTCCTGATTAATACCATTATTACCAAACGTTACAAAGAACTTCTCCACCAACCCTCATTTCTCTGGCTTCCGCATCAGTAATAACACCGTTTGAAGTGGAGAGAATAGAAATTCCAAAACCATTTAAAACTTTAGGGATGCTGTCAGAAGCAACATAAACCCTACGCCCCGGCTTACTAACTCTTTTAATATTTGTAATCACCGTACGCTTGGCATCAGGATATTTAAGAACTATTTCCAGCATCTGTTGTCCCTTTTCATTTTTTACCTTGTCATAATTATTGATGTATCCCGACTTCTTTAATACTTTGGCAATATTAATGTTCATCTGGGACATATTAATATTAACTGTTTTAAAACGAGCTTTATTTGCGTTTCTAATTCTAGTTAACATATCGGCAATAGGATCGGTCATCCCCATGTTGTTTCTCCTTAAACTAAAGTTACCAGCTCGATTTTATTACCCCGGGAAGTTCTCCCTGCAGGGAAAGTTTACGCAAACAGATTCGGCACATATCAAATTTTCTGTAATATGCTCGCGGCCGTCCGCAAAGCGGGCACCGGTTATAATCTCTTACGGAAAATTTATTCTCTCTTTTCGCTTTTGCAATTAATGAATTCTTTGCCACACCAAGCTCCTCTGGAAATCTCTTATTTAACGCTTAAAAGGCACACCCATCAGCTCTAGTAAAATCCTGGCTTCCCCATCTGTTTTTGCTGAAGTCACGATGGTAATGTTCATTCCTTTAACTTTTTCCACTTTATCATATTCAATCTCAGGGAAAATAGTTTGCTCCTGCAAACCAATAGAAAAATTACCCCGGCCGTCAAAAGCATTAGGCGATATTCCGCGAAAATCCCTCACCTTGGGCAGAGCGGCATTAACCAGGCGATCAAAAAACTCATACATATTGTTTTTTCTCAAGGTAACTGAACAACCTATGGGCATGCCCTGCCTTAACTTAAACGTCGCTATGGATTTCTTTGCCTTGTTCACTATCGGTTTTTGTCCGGTAATCGCAGCCAATTCCAGCACGGCGCCATCAATAATTTTTACATTGGAAATGGCTTCGCCAAGCCCCATATTGATAACTATTTTTTCCATCTTGGGCACTTGCATCGGATTTTTGTAATTAAACTTTTTAATCAGAGCAGGAACTACTGTTTTTGAATAATAATCCTTTAATCTTGCCATTTTCCTCTAACCCACATTTATTACATCATTGCATTTGCTGCACAAACGTACCTTTTTACCATCTTCAAGGACCTTACTTTTTATCCTGACAGTTGTATTGCATTTGGTGCACAACAAACCAACTTTGGATATATGAACCGATCCCTCTTTTTCTACAATACCGCCCTTACCTTTTTGATCAGGTCTCTTATGCTTCTTAATCAAATTAACTTTCTCTATTACCATTCTGTTCTTCTCGGGAATAATCGTCAATACTTTACCGGTCTTGCCTTTATCTTTACCGGCAAGAATTTTAACGGTATCCCCTTTTCTAAATTTGCTTAAGCTCATTTTATTCCTCTGCAAAACATTTTTACAAAACTTCCGGAGCCAGAGATATAATTTTCATGAACTGTTTGGCTCTCAATTCACGAGCAACAGGTCCAAAAATTCTTGTTCCAATGGGTTCCAACTGGTTGGAAATTAAAACCGCCGAATTGTCATCAAACTTCAAATAAGAACCATCTGGCCTTTTTACTTCTTTGACAGTACGTACGATAACCGCCTTCATCACATCGCCTTTTTTAACCTTGGAATTCGGAATTGCTTCTTTTACCGAAACCACGATAACATCACCCAAGCTTGCGTAACGCCGTTTCGATCCACCAAGCACTTTAATACAAGCAACTTTCTTGGCACCGGAATTGTCCGCAACATTTAGTACTGTCTGCATCTGAATCATAAAAAAACCCCATCAAACTACTTGTTTAAGACAAGTTAATTTATCTATTTCGCTTTTTCCAAAATTTCCAGCATCCGCCAGCGTTTTTCTTTGCTCAGTGGTCGCGATTCAATAATCATAACGATATCTCCCACTTTACACTGGTTTTGCTCATCATGGGCCTTGTATTTAACGTGTTTACGCACGTACTTATGGAAAACAGGATGTTTCACTAAATGTTCCGCTTTAACCACAATTGTTTTATCCATTTTACCACTTACAACTACGCCCTTAATAGTACGTTTATTTCCTCTCTCAGCCATGTTTAATTGCCCCCTCCTTTTCCTTGAGTACCGTCTTAATGCGGGCAATGTCTTTACGGAAGCGCCCCAACACCGCGGTTGATTCCAACTGTCCGGATGCATGCCTGATATTCAAGCGAAAAAGCTCTTCCTTTAATTCAGCAGTCTTTTGTTTGAGCTCGTTGATATCAAGAACTCTGATTTCTTTAATTTTCATCAGATATCTCCCTTGATAAAAACTTGGTAGCAATAGATAATTTATGCGCCGCCAGGCGGAATGCTTCTTTGGCCACTTCTCTGGTTACACCTTCCATTTCATAAAGAACTGAACCGGGTTTAACCACAGCTACCCATCCTTCAGGAGCACCTTTCCCTTTACCCATACGGGTTTCAGCTGGTTTTTTCGTCACTGATTTATGAGGAAATACTCTGATCCAGATTTTACCGCCACGTTTAACATGACGAGTCATGGCAATACGTGCGGCTTCGATCTGTCTGGCGGTAATCCAACCGCATTCTGCCGCCTGCAATCCATATTCACCAAAAGCTATAGAGCTTCCTCTTGTTGCTTTTCCGCCCATTCGGCCCTTTTGCAACTTTCTATATTTTACCCTTTTCGGCATTAACATAAGCTAAAACTCCCGTTGTTCCCCACTACGTGATTCTTTCTTCCGCAGGCAAGAAGAATATTATTTTTCATTCTTCGTCGGTAAAATTTCTCCATGGAAAATAAAAACCTTAACGCCTATCAATCCGTAAGCAGTATGTGCTTCGGTAAATCCATAATCAATATCCGCGCGCAAAGTATGCAATGGCACACGGCCTTCACGATACCATTCCGACCGCGACATTTCCGCACCGCCTAATCTTCCGGAGCAGGCTATCTTTATTCCCTTGGCACCAAATTTTAAAGCATAACCGACACATTTTTTCATAGCGCGACGAAACGCGACTCTTTTTTCTAACTGCATGGCAACATTTTCCGCAACAAGTTGGGCATCCACTTCCGGCTTACGTACTTCCAGAATATTAATGATAATCTCTGCTTGCGAAAACTTCTCGATTTCAGATTTCAGCTTTTCGATTTCTGAACCTTTTTTCCCGATGATTACACCAGGCCTGGCGGAATAAATATTTACCTTGGCTTTATTAGCTGCCCTTTCAATCTCAATCTTGGAAATCCCTGCATGATAAAGCTTTTTCTTAAGATACTTTCTGATCTGCAAATCTTCATGCAACATTTCGCTATATTTTTTATTGGCGAACCATACTGATTGCCACTTTTTAATGTAGCCTAATCGTAATCCTACAGGGTTAACTTTCTGACCCAATGTAATCCTCCTTACATTTCGTCCAAAATAACTGTAATATGTGAACTTTTCTTTTTAATTGGCGACGCCTTTCCTTGCGCAGCAGCCCGCCAACGCTTTAATGCCGGTCCTTGATCCACGAAGATTTCCTTTATGTAAAGAATATTTTCGTCAATGTTGGGATTCTGGGCGGCATTGGCAACAGCTGATTTTAAAACGTTGGCAATTATGCCCGCTGCGTATTTTCTTGTATAAAGAAGAATATTACGTGCTTCCTGCACCTTTTTCCCTCTTACTAAATCAACCACAAGTCTGACTTTCTGCGGTGACATTCTTACATATTTTACAACTGCTTTTACTTCCATTTCTCTCAACCCCAAACTTATCCGCATTTAAGCACTTAAGCGCGGACTTTAGTCTTCCGATCACCCGAATGCGAATAAAAGATTCTTGTCGGCGCAAACTCACCTAATTTATGTCCCACCATATTCTCTGTCACATAGACCGGAATGAATTTTTTCCCGTTATGCACTGCAAAGGTGTAGCCAATTAGTTCCGGAGTTATAGTTGAACGACGTGACCAGGTCTTGATTACATTTTTGTTGCCCTCTGCTTCCATTTTCCTGATCCTGGTCAACAACCTTTCTTCAATATATGGACCTTTTTTGATCGAACGTGCCACGCTTTTTAACCCCTTCTCTTAACAATGTATTTATCAGTACTCTTGTTTTTTCGTGTTTTATGACCCTTTGTC
>JQOA01000237.1 GCA_000753945.1 Smithella sp. D17
GAACGAGCCAGCAAAAGAAAATCACGGGCGAAGCTTTCCAACTGTTCTTTGCTTCTCAATATTATAGTATAATTTAAAATTACAATTTGCTCTGGGTTCCATGCCCGTGATTCAAAAGGAAATAAAGTGCCTGTACTGTATAATGAAGCCGCAATCAAAGAAAAAAACAAAAGGCGTTTGTTTTTTTTAATCGTATCCAGGGTTATCCTTGTGACACTCTTTCTGGGGACAACCGTTTTTCTCGATATCAGAAAACAGGAATTTTCAATATCACAAATAACCATTAGTTTTTTTTATTTTAGTACTGCTGCGTTTTATTTTTTTTCGGTTGTTTACATTTTCCTTTTGAAATTTCTGAAAAATATACAAAGCAATATTTATTTACAACTCACTGTGGATATCGTTTTAATCACTTTTCTTGTCGGCCTGACCGACAACATCCAGATTGATTACTCACTTTTCTACACGCTGGTAATAATTTATTCGGTGCCATTTTTGGGCCGCAGTGGCGGATTAATTGTAGCTTCGGTTGCCAGCATATTTTATGGTCTGCTGGCGGGCCTTAAATATTTCGACCTGCTGCCTTTTGCTTCTTCTATCGGACATTATTATAATCTTAACGCTTATGATGTATTAACAAATATCCTGGTTCATATCGTATCGTTTTATGTTTTAGCTTTCCTGGCGGGGTTTGCCGTTGAGCAGGAAAAGAAAACGAGATCGTTACTCGAAGAGAAGGAATCGGATTTTAAACAATTGGATTTGCTTTTCCGAAGCATTATTGAATCGGTGTATACAGGTGTCATGACTGTCGACTTGAATAACTTTATCAAAACTTTTAACAATGCTGCAGAAGAAATCACCGGTATTTCAAAACTAGAAGTACTGGACAAAAAAATGGATGATATTTTCCCTGAAATTTTGCCTTTTATGAATACGGATACAATTAATAAGCCGCCCAAAAACAGGAATGAGGTTTTAATTGATGGTTTGAAAGGGGGAAAACTTAAATTGGGTTTGTCGGTTTCTCCGCTCAAGGGAAGAAGCGAAAATCAAATCGGAAACATTTTAATATTTCAGGATTTAACTCAAATTACAGAAATGGAAAAGAAACTCGAAATGAACAGGAAGATGGCAATAATCGGTGAAATGGCGGCAGGATGGGCGCACGAAGTTCGTAATCCGCTGGCGGCAATAACCGGGTCAATAGAACTGCTACAAAAGGGATTAGAACCGGAAGGAACCAATAAGCGTTTAATGGAGATAATATTGAGAAGCAAAGAACAGTTGGAAAGCTTCGCCCGTGATTTTCTTTTGCTGGCTCGTTCGGTTCCCGTATCAAGAGAATCTGTTAATTTAAAGGATGTTGTTGAAGAAGCCCTCGAACATATAAAGTTTTCTCCGGAATGGACAGACAAAATCAGGATTGAGAAGAAATTATCGGTTAATGAGAAAGCCTTTGCCAATAAAGAACAGGTTCGGCAAATTATCAACAATCTGATTCTCAACGCTGTTCAGTCCATGGAAAAAGATGGTATTTTGTCCGTCGAAACAAAAATCGTGGAGTTGGATGATAAGAATAAATATGCCGAAATCAAAATTATGGATACGGGATGCGGCATCAGTAAAGATGACTTAAACAGAATATTTGAGCCTTTTTTCACGAATAAAACTAAAGGAACCGGATTGGGCTTAACTATTGTTAATCATATCGTTGACGGCTACAATGGAAGAATCAAAATAGAGAGTACAGTAAATGAGGGGACTGTCTGTTATGTCTGGTTGCCTGTAATATAGTGAAAAGAAGAATTAAATATTCTGCTGTTGAGATGTTATTGAAACGAAGCGGAGGTAAAAAGCATGGCGAAAATTCTGGTTGTTGATGACGATCAGGGCATGAGAGAATTCATGGAAATTATGCTTGTCCAGGAAGGCTACGATGTAACCAGCATCGGAGAACCGGTAAAAGCAATTGATTTATGCTGCAAGAATGCCTTTGATCTGATTATTACCGATCTAAAAATGCCTAAAATCAGTGGCCTTGATTTTCTTAAAGTCATCAAGGATCAGAGACCTGATGCCATAGTTATTCTTATCACGGGTTACGCTTCGGGAGAGACAGCAATAAAAGCGATGAAAGAAGGGGCTTATGATTATGTGGAAAAAGGCGGCAGCATCGAGGAACTTAAAAAAGTTGTGCGCTCGGCCCTGCAGAAAAAAGGATTGATTGAAAATAATATCGGGGGGAAAAAAATACTGGCAGATGCGGCAAATTCATTCTGCGGCATGATCGGAACCAACAGAGAAATGATTAAAATATTCGCGACAATAAAAAAAGTGTCCGATACACTGGCGAATATTTTAATACTGGGTGAAAGCGGAACAGGGAAAGAGCTTGTCGCGAGCGCTATTCATGAAAATTCTTCCCGTCTAAAGAAACCATTTATGGCCATTAACAGTGGTGGAATACCGGAGAATCTTCTGGAGAGCGAACTTTTCGGATACATGAAAGGCTCTTTTACCGGCGCTTACGCTGACAAGGCGGGATTCTTTGAAATGGCGCGCGGCGGCACCATATTTCTTGATGAAATAGGCGAATTATCGCCATCTTTGCAGGTCAAGCTCTTGAGGGTAGTTCAGGAAAGAACCTTCAGGCGGATAGGCGGCTCGGAAGATATCAAGGTTGATGTGCGTATTATTTCCGCGACAAATCAAAATTTAAAAGAAAAGGTAAGAAAAGGAGAATTTCGTGAAGACCTCTATTATCGTTTGAATGTTATTCCCATTCATCTTCCTCCACTGAGAGAGCGCAAAGAGGATATTCCTCTTCTTATCAATCATTTTATCAGCAAATACGCGCAACTGTTCGGTAAGGAGATCAGGGATATTTCTTCATATGCTATGGAACTGTTGACGAATTATGCTTTTCCGGGCAATATTCGTGAATTGGAAAATATTATTGAACGCAGCGTCGCCATGGAGAGCTCCAACATAATCCTGCCGGAAAGCTTAACCCTGCATACTGAAGTGTCCTCAGGTGTCCCAAGGTTTGATATTGAGATAATGGATAAAGGAATTGACCTCAACGCGGAACTGGGAAAAATCGAAAAGATAATGATTGAGAAAGCTTTGCAGAAAACTAACGGATCAAAAGTAAAGGCTGCCGAATTGTTAAATGTCACCTTCGATTCATTACGCTACCGCATTGAAAAGCTTGGCGTTGAATAATATTAAAAAACAATTAAATACAAGCTTGGCGATTGTTGTTATCCACAGCGGTTTTTTTGTTTCTTTTTCCTTGACTTTTAAGCGATATTTGCTCTATATCCCTCATTATAAGAGGTAACAATGAAAATTTTAAGATTTCATTTTATGAAAAGGGCAGTTTTCTTTTATTTTTTTAGCTTTATTAACTTAAAGGTCTGCCTGATAAAATCATGACCATTTACAAAGGGAAATGAACCGTGGGCAGAGAAAATCCCACGGTTTTTTTTTGCCATGATTATGGCTTGTTACTAAATTAAAAAGATCAAAAGGGGAGGGGAAATAACTATGAGATTTAAATTATGGATAACAATTTTAGCTGCTGTTTTTCTGATTGCCGGCGTTGGCAATGCGCAGGCAAAGACGATTAAAGTCGGGGCCGCAATCAACCTGACCGGTCCCGCGTCGACATGGGGACAGTTTCATGAAAAAGGTCAGCGTGATTATTTCCGTTATGTGAATGAAGTTAAAGGAGGTGTGTACGGAAACAAAATTGAGATGATTACCGTGGACACGGCCTACAAGGTGCCGGAAGCGCAGGCCGCGATTAACAAATTCGTTCTGCAGGATAAAGTGGATATGATTACAACCTGGGGTGCAGGTGAAGGACTGGCGGCAAAACCCATCATTCAAAAATATAAAGTGCCGGCAATCAATTATTCGACGAGTTGGGAAATATTGGAGAAACCGGTTGATTATATGTATTTGCCGTTCGGCAGTTATAAAATGGATTGCCATGCCATATTGGAATACATCAAAGCCATTCATAAAGGCAAGAATGCTCCCAAAGTCGGCCTGCTGACTTACAATAATGCCTACGGACGTTCTATTCACGCGCCGAGCAAGGAATACGCGAAACGGCTGGGCATCAACCTTGTGGCGGTGGAAGAATTTCCACCCAAAACCGTTGATCTCAATACAGAACTTCTTCGTCTGCAAAAAGCCGGAGCGGAGTATGTATTTATGCAGATGCTGCCTTCAGCAATAATCACGGCTTTCAAAAGCGCTGATCGTATAAATTACAGTCCTGTTTTTCTGGGAACATGGACGTCGACCGATCCCGATTTCTTTAAAATGGGTGCTGGGCTTATCCGTGACAGAATGATCATCCAGTTCCCGGGAGGATTGCCTGTTGATAAATCAAAAGGAATTGCTGTAATGCAGCAGTTATGGAAAAAATATAAAACAGTGGATAAATTCGATGCTTCATACTGGGAAGGCGTTGTTATCGGTATGATTATGGAACGCGCTTTTATCCGTGCATATGAAAAGAGTAAAAATATTAATCCGGAAACAATAAACGCGGCTCTGGAATCGTTTAAGAATGAAGATTTTGGCGGTTTAGTGCCGAAAATAACATACACTAAAGATGATCACGGCGCTTCTTTTACCGCGCGCATGGTCAAGGTCAAGGAAGACGGAAGTTATATACCTCTGACCAATTTTTATGTTCCGGGCAAAGACAAAATCAGGCTGTTAAAGAAGTAGATATATACTAAACAGACGTTGCCGGAGATTGAATTATTTCCGGCAACGTCTGTAAGCAAAATGTTTCGGATATATTTAATAAGAGGTTTAAATGAAGGCTTTTCGCAGCCGGCCGTCGATAATGGTCAATCGGCGGGAAGAAGAAAAAAAAGCTGAGCTGGAGATTCAGAATTTACGTTTGAGTTTTGGCGGCGTGGTTGCCGTCAAGGATGTTGATCTTAAAGTTCACACCGGCGAACTAATGGCGATCATCGGTCCCAATGGCGCCGGAAAAACAAGCCTTCTTAACTGCATAACCGGTTTTTACCGGGCCCGGCAGGGGAAAATAATTTTCAACGGTAAAGACATCACTCATCTGCATACCCATGAACTTGTCGGCGTGGGGATCGGCAGAACTTTTCAAAATATAGAATTATTTCCGGGCATGACCGTTCTGGCCAATATGACTCTGGCGCGTCATATTCACTGTCAATACAGTTTCATCAAATCATTTCTTTTTTCCAAATCCGTCAGAGATGAAGAAATCCGTCACCGTCAGATTCTTGAAGAAATAATTGATTTTCTGGAAATGCAGTCCATACGTAAAAAAACAGTCGGCTCTCTTCCTTATGGAATGCAGAAAAGAGTGGAGTTGGGCCGGGCTCTTGCTCTGGAACCAAAGTTGCTGGTTCTTGATGAACCTTTCGCCGGTATGAACATGGAAGAAAAAGAGGATATGGTCCGCTTTCTTCTGGAATTGAATCAGAGGTGGGGGCTCACCATGATTCTGGTCGAACATGATATGTCTATTGTCATGAGCATTGCCCGGAGAATTATGGTTTTAAACTTCGGTGAAAAACTGGGTGAAGGAAGCGCTGAAGAAGTCAGCGTCAATCCTGAAGTCATCAAAGCTTATCTTGGCGAAGCTGAAGCTTTATAGACATTTAAGGCGTTATATTTTGTATAAAGAAGAACAACATAAAACAAAAACCAGATTAACGCTACCGCAGTTGTTGGTGGAAAATGCCACTACGTATGGCGATACCAAAACGGCAATCCGTGAAAAGGCATATGGCATATGGCAGAAATACAACTGGGCAGACTACTGCCGGTATATGCGGACAACAGCGGCCGGGTATGCCTCGCTTAATCTTAAGCGCGGTGAAAACGTCTGCATGATTGTGCATAATCATCCCGAGTGGCTTTTCTCGGAGCTGGCCGCGCACGCTCTGGGCGCGACAACTCTAAATTTGTTTACTTCTTCCATTGCCGATGAACTGGCTTTTTCCATCAAACGGATCAACTCGCCTGTCGTAGTTGTCCAGGATCAGGAGCAGGTGGATAAACTTCTGGAGGTAAAAGAGAAACTGCCGCAGACAAAAAAAGTTGTCTATATTGATCCCACCGGCATGACTTCGTATGAGGATGATCCGTGGCTAATAAGCTATGCCGGACTTCTGGAAGAAGGGGAAAAATTCATCAAAAATCATCCTGATTTTATCGAAAATGAAATAAATAAAGGCAGACCAGAGGATATCGCTGTAATGATCCAGACTTCAGGAACCACCGGCATTCCCAAACTGGCCATGTTGTCGCATCGCAATCTGACCACTATGGCCGGCCAGTGGGTGGACGCTGCAAAGATCAAGCCGGAAGAAAACTGGCTGTCGATGTCTCCGCCGGCGTGGATTGTTGATCAGATGTGGGGGATGGGCGTTGCGCTCGGAAGCGCCATGTGTATGAATTTTCCGGAAACCGCGGAGACGGTTTTGGAAGATTTTCGGGATATCGGCCCTTCGATGATTATTACCTCTTCGCGCTTCTGGGAAGATATGGCCTCACGCATCCGGGTAAAAATATCCGATGCGGGCTGGTTGAAAAAGAAATTATTTTATCTGGGTGAAAAAATCGGTAAAAAGGTTGTGGAAAAACAATCGCACAAAGAGCCTTTGCCTTTATCGCTGCAAGCTTTATATCAAGTAATGTCTGTCGCAGTTTATCGTCCGCTTCTGGATCGTTTGGGGTGCGCTCGTTTTCGGAGCGCCTTTACCGGTGGTCATCCCATCAGTCCCGATGTCATTTTATTTTTCCGGGCGATGGGCTTGAATTTAAAACAATGCTATGGTCTCACGGAATCATGCGGCATCTTTCAGATACAGCCTGACGATGAAGTCAAACTGGAAACGGTGGGCAAACCTCTGACACTGACCGAAGTAAAAATAGCGGATGATCAGGAAGTGCTGGTCAAATCCGAAGCAAATTTTTCCGGTTATCACAATGATTATGAGTCAACGCAAAACGCTTTTGAAAACGGATGGCTCAAAACCGGTGATGCCGGATACATCGACAACGACGGCCATTTGCTGATCATCGGCCGCAAGGAAGATATTATCCGCAATAAAAGCGGCGAAGCATTTTCGCCTGATTTTATCGAAACGCGTCTTAAATTCAGTCCCTATATTAAAGAAGCCGTTACCTTCGGTGAAGCTCGCCCCTATATCACGGCCATGATTAATATTGATCTGGGCAATGTCGGCAACTGGGCAGAGGATAGAATGATCCCGTACACAACATACATGGATCTTTCCCAGCAACAGGCTGTGGAGGAATTGATTCTCAAAGAAGTTATAACGGTAAATGAACAGCTTCCCGAAGTAATGAAGATAAAAAAATTTGTTCTGCTTTATAAACTACTGGATGCGGATGACGAAGAGTTGACACGTACCGGTAAAGTGCGCCGCCGTTTTGTTTACGGCTTGTATCTGAAAATAATTGAGGCCATGTACAACAATCAGAAGAACGTTGAGGTAACAGGTAAAGTCAAGTATCGCGACGGAAGAATAGGCGAAATAGACACAACGATCAATATTATCAATGTGAGTTAGGAATTTATAAATGGAATTTTTTTTGCAATTATTAGTCAACGGTGTTTGCGTGGGGCTGCTCTACGGCATTTCCGCGATGGGCTTTGTCATGATTTTCAAATCATCGAGCGTTTTGAATTTCGCACATGGAGAACTGCTGGCATTGGGAGCTTTCTTCTTCCTTACGCTCGTTACCTGGGCGCAATTGCCCGTTTTCGTCGCTTTTATTCTTACCCTGATCGGTTGCTTTATTCTGGGATTCCTCATTGAGAGATTTTTTCTGCGTCCGTTAATCGGCGAAAAACTTATTTTCGTTATTATGCTGACAGTAGGACTGGCCGCCATGTTCAAAGGTCTGATTCTGCTGATCTGGGGCGGCAATTTATATACCTATCCGGAATTCCTGCCCCCGACAATGGGGCTGCAATTTGGCGCCATCTATATAGCGCCGGTTTATTCGGCCACGCTGGTTATCAGCGTTATTTTTCTTGTTCTATTCGGGTTATTCTTTAAAAAATCAGCCCAGGGGATTTATATGCGCTCAGTTGCCGATAATCAGAAGGCGGCTCTTTCTCTGGGTGTTCATGTCCGGCGAGTGTTCGCGCTTTCCTGGGCGATTGCCGCGCTTGTCGCCTCCATGAGCGGCATTGTTCTGGGAATTATCAACGGCGTCAATGTTCACGATTTGAGTTCCATCGGCATGAAGGTGTTTCCC
>JQOA01000238.1 GCA_000753945.1 Smithella sp. D17
GGTGATTGAAATAGACGGCGTAGCCGGTAAGCAGCCGTCTCATCAGGGTGGCAATCGGTACATTGCTGGTGCGAAAAAGAAAATGAGCATGATTGGGAATCAGCGCCCAAGCAAAACAGGATATCCCAGTCACGGGCAGAAGCCTCTCCAGGCGCGAAAGAAAATCCTCCCGGTCGGCATCGTCCCGAAATATTTGTCTGCGCTCGATCCCCCGGATCATGATGTGATGAAGGGCGGCGGGAGCGTCTAATCTCGCTGATCCAAGCATGAAAGGCCTCCTACATAAAAACATCTATCCTGTCAACTTAATTATTTAAGGGCGTCCCCTAGTCCCCCTAATTATTTAAGGGCGTCCCCTAGTCCCCCTCCCCTAGTCCCCTCTAGTCCCCTTAATTATTTAAGGGCGTCCCCTAGTCCCCTTATTAAAAAATCAAGCAAGCATGCTTGCCAAACACACCGGAATGTTCCTTACTTTTTCGAATTATGTGTTGTGTCCCCGGAAAATCCCTCAAAGTAAAATAAGAGTTTTTTATTTTACTTTAAATATTTGTCAGCTTCAGCCAGTAATTGGTTTAAACTATTATTAAAAGTACTAACATAATTCTTTTGTTCTTCCCGAGTTAACGATTTGGTCTTAGCAAATGTTTTTTTATCAAAGGCATGCGATGTAGGGGTTGTCCTACGTCTTTTATGAAGTTTTTGAAAACCATCAATCATCCCAGGAAAAAACGTACGCAAGTTTTTATCATGCAATAATACTCCCAAATCTACTAATCCATGAGAATCGGTTGTATTAGGTAATCGGCTAAATCCATTATCTTTAAGAAGTAAAATAAATTCTCTAATAACAATATCAAGGAAAGCGTCAGTGTAATTAATCCAAGCGTTTATCTCAATGTGGAAAGCAGCCCGCGCGTACTGAATTAAGCTATTGGCCTGATTATAATTTCTATTTAAAAATATTTTCCATTTTTTAAATTTAACCGTATATGTCTTATTTAATATTACATCTATAGCATCAAAATTATAACTATGGCCTAGTGTATTAGCTATAACGCCAGTCTCATCTTTAGAAATGAGATTAGGATCCTCTAATAAATATCCCTTATCTGAAAAAAGGATTTCTTTTATCGCAGTAAGAGGCGCGTCATAATTTGACCTTGAAAATAATTTGCCAAGTAAAATTTTAAATTCTTCGCTTCCATAAGACACAACTGGTACATATGGGAACACCATCATCTGGATTAGGCATGATGTTTCATATGGCAGAAATTTTAAAATTAAATGATTATCATTGAGGCCGATGAATTTGTATAAACCAAGTTTTAACGAGAATGAGTCACGATTATTTATTAATTTTCTAATAGCATCTCTCAAGTATCGTTTTTTTGTAGTGGTATTTTCTATTTTAAACTCAGCCAGAAGCTGCCAATATTTACCTTCGGCATATGAATATACAATTCGCTTTTTAATTGTCGCATTATAAATTTTAGTTGCTATATCTTCTGAGTCTCTATAATTACTTAAGAACTTACAGAATTCATCCGTCAATTCTGGGTGCTTTTCAATATTTTCTAAAACTATTTTTAATATGCCTTCATTCTTCGGGGATGTTTTAAGAATGTATCTGACCTTTGATACATCAAATGCTGCTGGATCGGAGGGAACAAAAGCATTTGTAAAAAGGTGACAGGCTTCTTTTTCATTTTTAATGATCACTCTTTTTTCATCTGATTGCAGGCTTGGAAATTTGCCGATTGCTTCTTCGACATTTTTGGTATTAACAATTTCATATTTTTTCGCTTGAGGAATTAGCCCTCTTTCTTTACATTCATGCTCAAGTAATATAATGCCTTGCTGAACTTCTTCCTTTGTTTTTCCAAAGATTTTTATATCATCAACATAGCGGACATATTTAATCCCTCTTGATTTTAATTTTTGATCTAAAGATAATAAATATATCTCGCCTATTAAGCTCGATGAGATTGGGCCTTGCGGTATGCCGTGATGCAATTTTTTTGTTCTATGAGTTGTCCATGCGCTAATGCATTTTATTAGAAAGCCAGTGAAATCTTTATAAGCTTTCGACGAAATTTTTTCAGCGAGTAATTTGAGATCAATTGTATCATAATATGCAGCAAGATCGAAGGAAGCCACCCAGTTATTATCTTTCTTGTAAAGATTTTTTATTTTATTTATAAAACCTCTGTAGCCATATTGCCATTTTTTAAAAATGAATATGCTATTTTTCCCTTCATCATTAAAAATGTTACTATATGTCGTAATGCCTTGCACTTCTGAACGTTTTTCCCAAAATTTATCTGCTATAATATTTGCAATAGCTTGATAAACAATTAAATCGTCTAAATGTAAAAAAGTGATGGGGCGGTGCAATCCAGAATGTTTAGGAATATAAAATCTTAGAATTTCTGACGGCTCATATGTATTGCTAATCAACCTGTTGGATAGCTGTGTTAGATTTTCATCAGCGTTTAATTCATATGCCAAAAATAGATTGCGATAATAATTTTTATAAGAAATATTCTGCGCTGTTTTTAATCGTGCCCATGCAAGTCGAAGATTCTTGATTGATGACATTTTTTTAAATAATATATCATGCATACAGACAGAATAAACCTACTCTTTTTCTTCTCTTCTTTAATAAGTCAAGTGTGCCTGTTGTGGCGGTATTTGGTGATCAAGAACCTCTATCACTGACCGTTCCAAACTTAAATTTCCCAAGGTTGATGATTGCTTGATGCGAAGTGTTACCATTAAGGTATCTCCCTTACCAAACCGTTCTATACCTAAATTAACCTTTTTTAAGAAATTCTCATCTTTAATGTCAGCCATGAAACTATTTTGGCCATCAAAAAACCGCCATTTATTGCCTTCCTTAAAAGTTGGTGATTCAATTTGTAATCCCATTTTGACTTCTGACTCCGTCAAAGGTTTTTCTATTCCTATTTGTTTAAAATAACCTGCCTGGTATTTTTCGACCTTAGCCTCATCTTTGAGTTTTGGTGATTTTATCGACAATTCTGAAATGCCACCCTCTAAAGGTTTACATATAAATTCTTCGACTGCTTTTCCTACTCTGCTGTCGGATATTATATTTATAACGCTATTGTTGACATTAATGACTTGTCCATCATGATTTTCAATTTTAACGCTATTGTCGTTTTGGGGGACAATTGTTTTTGGCGGTAAACCTTTTAAATGCAACCATGCTTTAAATGTTTCTTTGATGAATTCAAAATACTCCTTAAATCCAAGTGGCGAAGAAATGAACGAAGCTGTGCTTACAGCATAACTGCCGATAGCCAAATAAAAATCAATATCAAACGATTCACCGCGAATTCCTTGAATATCTGTGGTCAATTCAATTTTTTCACCATAAATATTTTTTGCAATTGCAGATAAGTAGTCACTGAATGCAATAATGCTTTTAGCTGCCTGATAGGAATTCATCCTTCCTAGATCAGCATTCTCACCTTTATATTCGAGTGAAAGTATGTCATTAATTGCTTCCAAATCATTCATGCATATTCCTCCATCAAAATGGTATGTTTATCATCGTGCTGGTTTGTCAGCAGATCATTCAATCTTTTCCCTCAATTAATGTTTCCCTCCACAATTTTTATTTCTTCTTCGGTGAGGCCGTAGCGTTCATAGACCATCTGGTCAATTTCTTTTTCGTATTCTTTGACCTTGGCCTGTTTGGTCGGATTTTGCTGGTAGTCGTCTGAGTGGGTTAGTAATAAAATCCTGTCCACAATTGCAGATATGTTTTGTTGGTCATTTTTTGTAGCTCTGAAAATTGGAATTTTCCCTATATAATACTCGTCAAAATGCATTGTTCTTATAGCTGAGCAATAGATAAACTTATATGAATACCAACTTGTTAATTTTGAATTCAGCATAGCAAGTATGAACTTATGATCATAAATTTTATCTGTGATAATAGTATTATTGACAGTATCAAGATTAAAAACAATTCCAGCATTATCTAAAGAGGCTATTATCATCATATGCGGAAATGGTTTCTGAATATGAGCAATTATATTTTGCGATATGATTTTGGGTTGCTTGAAAAATTCAACTTTTCTATTTTCATGAATATCTTTCTTTGTTAAAAACCCTTTGTGGCCATTTAAACCATATTTAAAAATATTTGCTCCACCGATTACAGGAAAATCTCCTTTTTTATTAATTCTACTCCGACACATAATTAATTATGATCAGATCAGCA
>JQOA01000239.1 GCA_000753945.1 Smithella sp. D17
CTGTAATCTCCTGTCCCGCTTCATATTTTTCCGATGTCGCTTGAAATTCTTTCAAATTACGGAAAAACCCTTTATTAGCTTTATTAAAATGACCCTGCAATGGTTTAGTCACGTTTTTCTGTTTAATCCTGCCGTAACCAAGTTGAATGGCATCATATCCATCTTTATCTTTTGTTTTTATCTGCACAACAACAGATGGCTCCACCTCAATCGCAGTTACACCAACGGTTGATCCATCATCTGCAAACACTTGGGTCATTCCTAATTTTTTTCCAATTATTCCCTTGCTCATCTAACTTTCCAACTTTTAAATAAATATTAATTCCATTATCTTCATTTTGAAGAATGGCAATGATTCGATACCATCTTCCCACACTGGAAAATTTCGCCTACGCTTTTATTTCTACGTCAACTCCGGCCGAGAGATCCAGTTTCATCAAAGCGTCAACTGTGGCTTGAGTAGGTCCGACTATATCAATTAATCTTTTATGTGTTCTGATTTCAAACTGTTCGCGAGATTTCTTGTCCACATGCGGGGAACGATTTACGCAATACTTATTGATTTCGGTAGGAATAGGGATCGGACCGGCAACACGCGCACCGGTTCTTTTTGCCGTTTCCACAATTTCTTCTACAGAACGATCTAAAAGTTTATAATCGTAAGCTTTGAGACGAATTCTAATCTTTTGTTCTTTCATTGATTAAATAACCTATTCCTTGTTTCTATTCAATAACCTTGCTTACGACTCCAGCGCCTACAGTTCTCCCACCCTCGCGAATAGCGAATCTCAATTGTTCTTCCATTGCAATGGGCATAATTAATTCAATGGTCATTTTGACATTATCACCGGGCATGACCATTTCTACGCCTTCAGGAAGATTTGCCACACCGGTTACGTCCGTCGTACGGAAGTAAAACTGTGGGCGATAGCCTGTAAAGAATGGTGTGTGTCTGCCACCTTCTTCCTTGGTCAGAACGTAAACGGCAGCTTCAAATTTTGTATGAGGAGTAATGGAACCGGGTTTTGCCACAACCTGGCCTCTTTCCACTTCTTCACGTTTGATACCGCGAATCAATAAACCGACATCATCGCCGGCACGGCCTTCATCAAGGGTTTTACGGAACATTTCCACGCCGGTAACAACCGTTTTGATGGTTGGTCTGATTCCGATTATTTCAACTTCTTCACCAACCTTGACAATACCTCTATCCACTCTACCCGTAACAACGGTACCACGTCCTGAAATGGTAAAAACATCGCCAACCGGCATCAGGAAAGGCTTCTCTGTATCGCGTGTAGGTTGCGGAATGTAGTCATCCACGGCCTTCATCAATTCCTCGATACATTTCACATCGGGAGAGTTGGTGTCCTCGGCTTCCAGAGCTTTCAGAGCCGAACCGCGAATAATAGGAATGTCATCACCGGGAAATTCATATGCAGTCAAAAGTTCTCTTAATTCCAGTTCAACCAAATCCAAAAGTTCAGGGTCATCAACCAGATCTACTTTATTAAGGAAAACGATCATGTAAGGAACCTGCACCTGACGGGCAAGGAGGATATGCTCTCGTGTCTGCGGCATTGGACCATCGGAGGCGGCCACAACCAGGATAGCTCCATCCATGTGCGCAGCGCCGGAAATCATGTTTTTAATATAGTCGGCGTGGCCCGGACAGTCAACGTGAGCGTAATGTCTTTTCTCTGTTTCATATTCCACATGGGAGATATTGATGGTAACGCCGCGTTCTTTTTCTTCCGGTGCGTTATCAATAGAATCAAAGGCCCGGAATTCCGCAAAACCTTTTTTCGCCAGATATTTGGTAATGGCGGCCGTTAATGTGGTTTTTCCATGATCCACGTGACCGATTGTTCCAATATTTAAATGCGGTTTAGTCCTTTCAAATTTTTTCTTTGCCATGTCAATTTACCTCCTTAACTTTGAATGGTTAATCCTCATTATCGAGTAAGTATTATTCCTTGATTAAAATTTATAATGCGCAAAAGCTTTGTTTGCTTCAGCCATCTTATGCACAGCTTCTTTTTTCTTGATCGCTCCACCACGATTATTAGCGGCATCTATCAATTCAGCGGCCAGTTTCTCACGCATGGTTTTTTCCGTGCGTTCCTGAGCGTTGGATATCAACCAGCGAATCGCCAACGCAGTGCGTCTGGCCGGTACAACTTCCGTCGGCACCTGATAAGTGGAGCCGCCGACACGTCGTGATTTCACTTCAATTACCGGTTTCACATTATTGAGAGCCTTTTCGAAAAGCTCAACAGGTTGTTCTTTTAATCTCTTTTCGATAATATCGAAAGATCCGTAAAGAATACTTTCCGCAACGCTCTTTTTGCCTCTTTTCAATAAAGAATTAACAAATCTTGCTACAAGTTTGTTATTAAACTTGGGATCGGGCAAAATGTCTCTTTTTTCTATTTCCCGTCTTCTCGGCATTTAATTATCTCCGTTTAGCTTGGCTTTTTCGCGCCGTACTTTGATCTACCCTGTTTGCGGTCCTGCACTCCCACAGTATCAAGCGTGCCCCTGATTACATGGTATCTGACACCCGGCAAATCCTTAACTCTGCCTCCGCGCACCAGGACAACGGAATGCTCCTGAAGATTGTGACCGATACCCGGAATGTAAGAAGTAACTTCATAACCGCTTGTAAGACGAATCCTGGCCACTTTCCGCAAAGCTGAATTCGGCTTTTTGGGTGTCGTAGTATATACTCTGACACAAACACCTCGCCTTTGAGGCGAACCCGCCAGAGCCGGTGTATTTGTTTTCTTTTGTACTTTGATTCGGCCTTTTCGAATCAACTGACTTATCGTCGGCATTTTCCTCCTAAACTAAATCTCCGCAGTCATTTTGCCAATAGCAGCAAATCAGCGATGTCTATCAACTAAGATTATATATGTCAAGCCTTTTCTGAATTTTATTGAATTTATTCTACCGCCACTTCAGGATTATCATTCACAACCTTAATACCCAGCTTTCTGTACATCACTAAACCGGTGCCTGCCGTTATTAATCGGCCCATAATAACATTTTCTTTAAGCCCTCTTAAATAATCGATTTTACCTGACAGCGAGGCTTCCGTAAGTACTTTGGTCGTTTCCTGGAATGAAGCAGCAGAAATAAAACTCTGAGTACTGAGCGATGCTTTAGTAATACCGAGAAGCATCGGTTCTCCTATGGCAGGACGTCCACCCTGAGCGACAACCCTTTCGTTTTCTTTCTGGAAGCGGTAACGTTCAACTTTTTCATCGGCGATAAAGGTAGTGTCGCCAGGCTCACTCACTTTAACCCTGCGAAGCATTTGACGAACAATTACTTCCATGTGTTTATCGTTAATTTTAACACCTTGCAGACGGTAAACTTCCTGTACTTCATCAACCAGATATCTGGCCAGTTCCTTCTCTCCCTTGATCGCCAAGAGGTCATGGGGATTGTTTACGCCGGACATCAAAGCATCGCCCGGGATAACGTGTTCGCCTTCCTGAACACTGATATGCTTACCCTTGGGAATAAGGTATTCCTTTTCCTCTCCAATTTCCGGAGTTACAATTATTTTGCGCTTGCCCTTGGCATCTTTACCATAAGATACAACACCTTTAATCTCGCTGATAACAGCAAAATCCTTAGGCTTCCGGGCTTCAAAAAGTTCGGCAACACGAGGCAAACCACCTGTGATATCCTTGGTTTTTGTTGTTTCACGCGGGATTTTCGCGATGATATCCCCGGCACGAACTTGATCACCGTCAGAAACAACCAGGTTAACTCCTACCGCCAGGAGATAACGGGCTTCAGAATTCGTATCGGCAAGTCTGACTGTCTTCCCTTTATTATCCTTGATGGAAACTCGCGGCCTTAAATCTCCGCCTTTAAATTCGATAATAATTTTACGGGACAAACCGGTAACTTCATCAACCTGTTCCTGCATCGTTTTTCCTTCGGTTATGTCCCCATATTTAACGGTTCCATCCACTTCAGCCAAAATAGGTATAGAGAAAGGATCCCATTCGGCAATTAATTGCCCTTTTTTAACAGGGCTATTTTCACTCACCTTCAAATGGGCTCCATACGGCAAGATGTATTTACCACGGCTACGATTTTGCTCATCCAGAACATGGACTTCACCATGACGTCTCATTACAACGAAATCATTTTCTCTGGTCTTCACTGTATTTAAATTAACAAACTTAATTACACCATCATGACGCGCTTCCAGTGTGGAATGCTCATCAAATTTAGCAGTACCACCGATATGGAAGGTTCTCATGGTCAACTGCGTTCCCGGTTCACCAATGGATTGAGCGGCAACAATACCAACCGCTTCACCAATGTTGACCAAATGGCCGTGAGCCAGATCACGTCCGTAACACATCGCGCAAACTCCGTGTTTGGAACGACAGGTCAAAACCGATCTTATATTTATCTTTTCAATGCCCGCATTGTCTACCTTTTCAGCGAGAGTCTCGTCAATTTCCTCATTGGCTTTCACTATCACTTCACCGGTAAAAGGATCTTTGATTTCCTGCAGGGCTACTCTTCCCAAAACGCGCTCGCCGGCAGTTTCAATAATTTCACCACCCTCCATCAGCGCGGAAACATAGACACCATCAACTGTTTCGCAATCATGCTCAGTAATAATGCAGTCTTGAGCAACATCAACCAGCCTTCTGGTCAGATAACCGGAATTGGCAGTCTTTAATGCGGTATCCGCCAAACCTTTACGGGCGCCATGTGTAGAAATAAAGTACTGAAGAACTGTTAAGCCTTCGCGGAAATTAGCTGTAATAGGCGTTTCAATAATTTCACCGGACGGCTTGGCCATCAGTCCGCGCATACCAGCCAACTGCCGGAGCTGTTGTCCTGAACCGCGGGCGCCGGAATCGGCCATCATGTAAATAGGATTAAAACTTTCAATCTTCCGTTTCTTTCCGTCAGCGGCAGAAACCTCTTCCGTACTGATGCCTTTCAACATTTCAGATGCTATTTTTTCCGTAGCCTGCGCCCAAATATCCACGACTTTATTGTAACGTTCACCGTCGGTAATCAAGCCGTCCATATACTGCCTTTGTATCTTAAAAACATCTTTGTCGGCCTGTAGAACGATCTTTTTCTTTTGTTCCGGAATAATCATGTTGCCTATGGCAAATGAAAGTCCGGAAATGGTTGCATATTTAAAGCCCAGATCCTTGAGCCTGTCGCACAAAAGAATCGTTGTCTTATCGCCGCATAAACGATAACAATAATCAATCAGGTTGGTCAGTTCCTTTTTATTCATTAACTTGTTGACCATATTGAAATCAATTTCCTGAGGAACTATTTCTGAAAGTATAATTCTTCCTGCGGTTGTGTCTTTTAATTCCGAATTTATGCGCACTTTAATACGCGCATGCAAATCAATTGCGCCGTAATCAATGGCTGAGCGAACTTCATCCGGACCGGCAAAAACCATCCCCTCGCCTTTTACTCCGGTTTTGGCTCTCGTCAGATAATAAATACCCAAAACGATATCCTGGCTGGGAATGATAATCGGAGTGCCGTTGGCCGGAGAAAGAATATTATTAGTAGACATCATGAGCACTCGGGCTTCTGTTTGAGCTTCAATGGACAGTGGAATATGGACCGCCATTTGATCGCCGTCAAAGTCAGCATTGAACGCTGTGCAAACCAGCGGATGAAGCTGGATGGCCTTGCCTTCAATCAACACCGGCTCAAAAGCCTGCATGCCTAAACGGTGCAGCGTTGGCGCCCGATTCAGAATAACCGGATATTCTCGCACAACCTCGTCCAATGCATCCCAAACTTCTGCGGTCTCTTTTTCCACCATTTTCTTGGCACTTTTTACGGTAGTGACATAACCTTTTTCCAACAAACGATTGTAAATAAAAGGCTTAAAAAGTTCGATGGCCATTTTCTTGGGCAATCCGCACTGATGCAATCTTAAATCTGGACCGACTGTGACAACGGAACGCCCCGAATAATCAACACGTTTGCCCAGCAGGTTCTGGCGGAAACGACCCTGCTTACCCTTTAACATATCCGATAGAGAGCGAAGAGGTCTTTTATTGGTACCTGTGATAGCTCTTCCCCGGCGGCCGTTATCAAACAAAACATCCACCGCTTCCTGAAGCATCCGTTTTTCATTGCGGATAATTATTTCCGGTGCGTTTAATTCCTGTAAACGTTTCAAGCGGTTATTCCTGTTAATAACCCGCCTATATAGGTCGTTAAGGTCGGATGTGGCAAAACGGCCGCCATCCAGAGGAACCAAGGGCCGCAAATCAGGCGGGATAACCGGCAGAACTGTTAATATCATCCATTCCGGCTTATTTCCGGACTTACGCAAGGCTTCCACAACCTTCAATCTTTTAATCAGTTTTTTCTTCTTGGTATCGGAAAAAGAAGTAATAATTTCTGAGCGCAGTTCTTCGTAGAGCTTATCCAAATCCATTTCTTCCAGCAATTGTCTTATTGCTTCGGCGCCGATTCCGGCAACGAAACCATTTTGACCATATTGTTCCCTCGCTTCATCGTATTCTTCATCCGTCAGCAACTCTTTTTTCTTCAAAGGTGTGTCTTTGGGATCAAGAACGATCCAGGATTCAAAATAAAGAACCTTTTCCAGATCTCTCAAGAGCAAATCAACTGCATTGCCGATGCGGCTGGGAAGACTCTTTAAAAACCAGATATGAGCCACGGGAGTTGCCAGGGTAATGTGACCCATACGTTCGCGGCGGACCTTGGATTGAATGACCTCTACACCGCACTTTTCACACACTACTCCACGATGTTTCATTCGCTTATAACGCCCGCAAAGACATTCGTAATCTTTCACCGGCCCGAAAATCTTTGCGCAAAAAAGTCCGTCTTTTTCCGGTTTAAATGTCCGGTAGTTAATTGTTTCCGGTTTTTTTACTTCGCCACGCGACCAGGAAAGTATTTTGTCCGGCGAAGCGATGGAAATTTTCATCGCATTGAATTTGATTTGATTTTTTGGTTTTTCAAAATAACTGAAAACGTCTTCCACTGATTTTCTCCTGTACTATTAAATAGTCATTTGAAATTAATATTTTTTATATTCGGTCAATTTCAATTAGCCGGTTTTATCAGCTCAATTCGTCGGCTTCTTCAACTAATTCCACGTCTAATCCAAGGCCCTGGAGTTCTTTAACAAGCACATTAAAGGATTCCGGAAGACCAGACTCAAATGTATGTTCACCTTTGACAATAGATTCGTAAATTCTTGTTCGTCCTGCCACATCATCGGATTTGACCGTTAAAAACTCCTGCAACGCATAAGCCGCGCCGTAAGCCTCCATTGCCCACACTTCCATTTCGCCCAATCTCTGACCACCGAATTGCGCTTTACCGCCCAACGGCTGCTGGGTTACCAGTGAATAGGGACCGATGGAACGCGCATGAATTTTATTATCAACCAGATGGTGCAACTTCATCATGTAAATAATTCCCACTGTTACTTCCTGATCAAACGGTTCACCGGTTCTTCCGTCAAAAAGAATGGATTGGCCGGTTTCCGGCAGATTGGCTTTTCTTAACATTTCCCTTATTTGTTCTTCGGAACATCCGTCGAAAACAGGAGTGGCCACAAGCATTCCTTTTTTCAAACGGCCCGCAAATCTTTTGATTTCTTCGGTAGAAGCCTGATCAATAAATTTGTCAAAATCAGGAGAAGAATAAACTTTTTTCAATTCGTTTTTAATATTGTTTAAATTAGAATTCTTCTTCCACAGTTCATTCAAACTCTCGCCTATCGATTTTGCCGCCCATCCCAGATGAGTTTCCAGAATCTGTCCAACATTCATTCGCGAGGGAACGCCCAGGGGATTCAAAACAATGTCCACAGGAGTTCCATCAGCAAAATAAGGCATATCTTCTTCCGGTAAAATTCGCGACAGAACACCTTTGTTGCCGTGCCTTCCCGCCATCTTGTCACCTACGGAAAGTTTTCGCTTAATGGCAACATAGACTTTGACCATTTTAATAACACCAGTAGGAAGTTCATCACTGGCTTTAATCTTCTCCATTTTTTCCGCAAAATGCGCATGGACAAAATCGATTTTTCTCTCCAGAGAAGCAATCATATTAGTTATCTTTTCTTCCGAACCATCGTTTTCAGCAATGGTGATTTCTTTCCAGCTGGAGAAAGGTAAATCCGCCCAAATCTCTTTAGTGATTTTGTCGCCTTTCTTTAAAATTACTTTCTTTTTAGTATCGGTTATTTTAGTAGCTGCTGTTTTCCCGATAACAAG
>JQOA01000240.1:0-20109 GCA_000753945.1 Smithella sp. D17
CCGCTGCGTTCAGGGCCAATAGGTTGGTCTGGAAGGCAATCTCATCTATGGTCTTTACTATCTTGGCTGTGGCGGAGGAGGATGATTTGATCTGGTTAATGGCCGACGACATCCTGTTCATGCTCTCCACTCCCTTGTCGGCGCTGCCACGAGCCTGCTCCGCCATCCCCTTGGCCTCTCTGGCGTTAAGGGAGTTCTGCTTGGTCATGGAGGACATCTCCTGGAGGCTGCTGGACAATTCCTCCAGCGAACTGGCCTGCTCACTTGCCCCCTGAGACAACGACTGCCCGCCGGTGCTTACCTGCACACTGGCCGAGCTTACCTGTTCGGCGCCGATAGCCACCTGCTGCAGAGCCTTGTCCAGATTCTCCACCGCCAGATTGAGCGAATCCTTGATCTTGGCATGATCGCCCTTATATTCGCCCTTAATACGAACAGTCATATCCTTGTCGGACATCTTCTTCAAGGCATCAGATGTTTCGTTGATTGGCCCCATAAAGGCATCCAATGTTCCATTGATACCTTGGACAATATCCTTATAGGCGCCTTTAAATTCCTCTTCATTGCCGCGAACGTCCAGTTTGCCCTCCATTGCCGACTTAGTGAGAACATTCATTTCCTTGATTAGATTCTTGATCGTCTCAGTCATCTTTACCAGCGCAGGCCCTATCTCATCCTTGTCGTCGATTATGGCTGGTTCAATATTAACATTGCCCTCGGATATCTGCTGCATATCGTATATAACATTCTTCTGAAGATGATCGGCAAACTCATCCATGGCATGGGACAACAGACCAACCTCGTCTTCACGCTTGCCCATATTCAAACGCATGGACAAATGGCCTTTACCTATCTCCTTGATCATAATCAGACCCTTGTTCAAGGGTTTGGCTATGGAACGCGACAAGAATACACCCAGCGATAACGAAACAATTCCGCCGATAACCATCAATAGCATAAAAACGATCGTGGCCCTGTTTGCGGACAAACGGTTTTTCTCGGCAGAGTTCACTGACTGTGTGGCGATGACAGACACAAGTTTGTCCAGACCGGTCGTAGTCGCATGCAAGCTATCCCGCGCGTCTAATTCAGCCTTATCCGCCGCCTTATTCCCTTTCTGTAAATTGGCGCCTGCTTCGGACACTCCGGCGTCCACCAGGTTCTTATTCTTTAGAGCTTCCATACACGCCGCGTCCTTAGTCTTCCACACTCCAAAATTAACCACGAATTCGTCCCACAACTTTTTTTCATTTTCGCTCTTGGGTAATTTCTCGTAATCAGCCCAGTTCTTCTCCAACCTGACCCAGGATTCATTCACGGATTTGAACAGTTCTTCACGAATCGTTTTATTATCAAACATTATGCCCAGAGCCAGACCTCGTTCAGAGCTTACTATAGAATTCACCTCTTTATTGATTCTCCTGAGATTGTTAACCGCGGGTAATTCGATATTGCTAATCCGGTTTAGTTTGCTACTGAGATTGGAAAGATTTGATAGAGCGTAAAAGCCAATAACTTCACACATCGAGAGGATAAAAATCACCCCCCCCACAATTTTGATTCCTATTTTGATATTGTTAAACATATTCATCTCTCCTTTTAATTCCTTCAGCGTTTAAACTAATACCTGGTCAAATTGTTTCGGCCTTCGGCTCCGGTACGCTGGTTTCGGCGGCCTTTTTCAAATGAATGATGTCCGAGGCCGTGATAACTTTTTCTATATCCAGCAGCAGACGCACCCTCCCTCCGGCTTTGCCCACTCCCAAAAGATATTCCGTGTTCACGTCTGTACCTAAGGACGGTGTATTCTCGATATCATCGGAAGCAACGTTCACGACCTCCGAGACCTTGTCCACTAAAACACCCATCATTAAGGCAGACGTCTTGATAACAATGATACAGGTCTCTTCGGTCATCCTGGTCGGATCCATGCCAAACTTCATCTTGAGATCCATGACGGGATGGATCTTCCCACGCAGGTTGATGACCCCCAGTATATACTTGGAAGTCAGAGGCACCGGCGTGATCGGCATCCGTTCGATGATCTCCTGTACTTTTAGAATCTCCACTCCATATTCCTCGCTGGCCAGGAAAAAGGTAAGATATTTACCGGCCCGGGAATCAACCGAAATGGACTGATTTTCCTTAACTGCAGTTGCATGGTTCATGATGTGCCTCCTGTATGGACTATTTGTTACGTTGTTACATTTAACCGCTGCCGAGCCATGTTGATTATTCCGGTAACGTCGAGTATCAAACCTACAGTGCCATCACCCATGATTGCTCCACCAGCCACTACCGGCACATTATTGATTCCCTTACCCAGTAATTTAGTCACCACCTGGGTCTGGCTCAAAAGATCGTCTACAAAAAGAGCGCAGCATTCCTGTCCATCGCCTATAACAACCAGCAGACCGGAGATGAGCTCGGTTTTGGCATCAGATATATTGAACAACCGGTGCAGCCTGAAAACCGGCAGCAATTCATCCCGGAATGAGAGCATCTCGGCTCTTTGATTCACCGTGTGGATATCGGACTCCGCCGGTCTGAGCGCTTTTTGGATGTTTCCAGTGGGCAAAATATATCTTTGGGATCCCACCTTAACCACCATTCCGTCAGTAATAGCCAAGGTCAGAGGCATTTTCATAATGAAGGCGCAACCCTGACCTTCCGAGTTTTGAACTTCTATCCGGCCCCGCAAAGCCTCCACCGCCCGGCACACCACATCCAGACCTACTCCCCGGCCCGATACTTCGGTCACTTTTTCAGCGGTAGAAAAGCCCGGGTGGAATATCATCTGCCAAACCTCCTGGTCGGTCATCCGTTCGGCCGAATCTATCAAGCCCATTGCCATCGCCTTGTCCACTATCTTCCGGCGGCTGAGCCCCCGGCCGTCGTCACTGACCGTCAGGATTATGCTGCTTTCGGCATTACCGGCCGTCAGATAAATCCGGCTTTCACTTGATTTCCCGAGTCGCTGGCGTTCATCGGGCATTTCAATGCCATGATCAACTGCGTTCCTGATCAGATGGACCAGAGGATCGGCCAGCATGTCAACCATATTGCGATCGATCTCGGTCTCGTCACCTTCAGTGATTATTTTCACAATTTTACCGTTTTTCTGAGAAAGGTCGCGGGCTAGCCGAACCATTTTCTGTAAGGTTCCTTTCAGGGGCACCATACGCAGGAACATGCTCAGGTCATGAAGTTCGCGCACTATCTTTTCGGCCTGAGATATTTTTTTATTAAGTTCGTGATTCTTACCGTTGACAACCAGTTCGTCCTGTCCCACCATGGTCTGGGCGATCACTAATTCGCCCACCGTATCCAGCAGTTTGTCCAACCGGTCGATCTTGACTCTGACGGTGGACTCAACTACCGGCTCCGGAGCCTGGCTTACGACCCAAGGCTGATCTGGCAAAGTTTCTCCGTTTTTCTGGGCCAGCAGTTCCTTGAATCCCGGCAGGTCAGCCCGCTCGGCTGACTGATCATTGACTTTTGAATTCCGGATATTGGAGATAAAAATCCTTAATGCTTCATGCATCTCTTCAAGGCCCAAAGGCAGTTCTATTTGTTGTCCCGGACCGGATGATTTCATCCGTTCCAAAATGCTTTTGATCATGTCCAGCGATTTAAGGGCAAGATCGGCATGACCTCTGGTGAAATTGTCCTGGCCGTCCCTGACCCGAACCAGCATTGATTCCACATGATGAGCCAAATCCTTGACGCAGTCAAGATTGAGGAAGGCAGATGTTCCTTTGATAGTGTGAAAACCCCGGAAGATGGTATTCAGCAATTCCTGGTTGCCCGAATCCTTCTCCCAGTCCAGAATAGCCGATTCGGCCATGGTAGCTACTTCCATGTTCTCTACGATGAACTCATTCAGCAGGTCTGAATCAAAATCCCTGGACAGGGTAAAATTCCGTGATCCTGCTGTTTGAGGTGGAACATCCTGGGGTTTTTCCGGTTTTACGGCAGAAAGATTTCCCCCCCTAAATTCCATGGCTTGCTCCAATAAGTCTCCTAGACGGACTATCCCCGCCTGGCGCGATTCCAAGTCTTGGCCGGACCAAGCATCGACCTCGGCGCAAGCCTGTTCCAAAACATCTTTAAGATGTCCCCTTGCCTCCCCTTTGGAAAGAACCAGATTTTTTTTGAACGCATCCAAGTCAGAAAGATTTTCAGGATCAAGTTCAATCAACGATATGGCCAAATTATTCAGGTTCATCTTTTTAAATATTTCTTATTGTGCATCTTCATGTCAACGATCCGCTTAAATACCTGTGTGGACGACAGGATATTCTGCTCAATAAAATATTTTCCAATCGGTTTCTGTATAAGTCTTTGCTTTTCCAACAGCCGTTCTAATTGATACAGCGACAGTCGGCCCAGACTAAAAGCACATTCGCAGAATTTCTCACCATACTTCCGGCAGTGCAGTATATCGACAATGTCGCCACATTCAAGCCAGCCCCAACTCACAGCGATGGTCCCGACGGACGGTCGCTGCAACCTCTGCCAAACAATCGCTTTAATGAGCGTCGAAAAGGATATCTGCCCCGCATAGTAAAGGTACTGGCCGAACAAAAGCCTCCGGGACGGCATTAGCCCCGCATAGAGAGGCTCCACTGTCGCAGAGGCAGCCTTCTTGTGGGCGGCAGGAGACGGGGGCCGCTGCTTTTGCTTGTAAAGGGTTCCTCTTTCCTCCAGAGAACAATTCCACGGAGCGGTAACAAATTCCTGCAATAACTGGTAGGCCAGATTGACTTCTTTAAAATGTCTCTCCAAAAAGTCCGGTTCACCGGCAACAATGATCGCACGGTCAGGATGAGTTTCCAGCGCTTTCTTACGATAGGCCGCTTTAACGCCGGAGGGTTTCAGATAGCGCAGAAAATCAACCGACACGTCAATATCCGTTCCAAAAAGCGACTCACAAGCTTTGAACAAATCCTGTCTGGAAACATCGGCAGCCGGCAATACTTCATCTCCTTTGCACGTTTAATGGCGTAACAATAGTGTTCACTCTTTTATCATAAATTACCACACGGCATACTGTAAAAGCAAGCAGCAACTATAACAAGCCGTTTCACCGGCCAGTATCTCCATCGGTCTCGTTCTTCTTCTAAACTCCTTGTTCAGTCTCTCAATAATATTTGTAGTCCTTAATGATATCCATTCTTCTTCAGGGAAACTGAAAAATGAATTGCCGCAACAATTGGAAAGAATATCAGAACAGAAAATACTTTAGCACGTTGCGGAGGAGAAAAATTCTGTTGCTTATTTTCAAATGTTTCTATAAAAGAGTGATTGCGGAGCGGATAGAATATCTCTTGAAAAGAGTTTTTATGATTAAAAAGATATTAATTGTTGATGATTCTCCCATCTCTATAAAAATTATTAAGAGTTGTATCCCTAAAGATAAAGACTACGAATTGTTTGATGCTGCCGATGGTCAGATCGGTGTGGAAAAATACAGGGAACTCAAACCGGATCTCACTTTCCTGGATTTAACCATGCCGGTCATGAATGGCTTTCAGGCTTTGGAAGAAATTCTTAAGTTTGATCAAAGAGCAATGGTTATAATTCTTACTGCTGATGTTCAGATAAAGGCAATTGCCAAAGCCCATGATCTCGGCGCTTTTTCAGTATTAAAAAAGCCACCGGCAAAGGAATCGGTAGCAGCGGCCATCAAAGAAGCAGAAGATGCCCTGACTGAGCGTGGATAAATTATGCCGGATAATTTTAACGCCAAAGAAAAGATTACCGTCGAAGAAACTGATCTGCTGCAGGAGATCATGAATATAGCTTTTGGCCGTGCCGCTTCAGATCTTGCCGAACTTGTAGATATTTTTGTTGTCCTCAATGTTCCTCAAATAAAACTGTTGAAAGCCTTTGATCTTCCTGCATACATTAACAAGGAGATCATGAATTATGATAAAGATAGAGTATCCGTTGTGGAACAAAATTTCTGGGGTAAATTTAAGGGAAACGCTTTTTTGGTTTTTCCTCCCGGAACAGGAAAAAACATATTTTATCTGTTTGACGGCGGAGATAAATCTTATGAATCAGATCATACTCATGATATGGAAAAAGAAACATTTCAGGAAATCGGCAACATTCTGATCGGAGCATGCGTGGGAAAAATTGCTGAACTTTTAGGTGATGTTACTACTTATTCACCACCCCGCGTTGTTCTTGAAACAAGTCTTCGCGGTATAGTGTACGACAACCTCTCTGATCCCGACAACATGGCCATCGTTTTAAGAACAGTCTTTGAGTTTAAAGAAAAAAACGTCAATGGTTATATGTTTATTTTTACCAGGCAGGAATCTTTTGCATGGCTGAAGACTGCTTTGCACAAATTCCTCGAACAATACGAATAGCGTCCTGAACAATTTTGACTTTACAAACACTATCAAATTAAGTCTCATCATTTTTTGTTACGTATAGTCTACTCCTCTTTGCAGTAAAGTATCCGTCCTTTTCAATATGGGCAACCATACCGCCATTTTTAATTTTCAAGATTAAAAATGTCTTGATTTTGCTTATTAAAGAAGCTAAATTACACTTAAATAACTTTGAAAAATTAAATTTACATAGTTATGATACTACTGATTAAAATATGAGATTTTTTTCTTCAATATTTTTTGTTGAACAGTAACTAAGATTATCAGGAGCAATATGGAAAAGATTTGCATCGTAAAACGGCGGAGGGAATATGCACAAACGGAAGTTAAGCTTGTACTGCCGGATAATCAGAGTGATAATCTTCCTCAAGAAGTTGCAGCAAGTAACATCGCCATAGATACTCGCCCAGAATTCCCGGATAAAAAAATTGTGGAAGAATTCGTCGATAATGCCTCATCTGTTATTTCCATCATGATGACAACGGAACAATCCAGGCTTTTAAAACAATCGGAATACATAAAAGAATTGCTGAACGGAACAAAAAGCGATCCTTCATTCGATATCAAGCTGACGCAGGACGGACAACTGGCCATCACTTTCCGTTTTAATGATTCTTTGATGTTAAGAATGCTATCCCCCACTCAAGTTTGTCAGATGCTTCAGGTCAGCCGCAGCTTTTTACAAAAACTCGTTCATGAAAATAAGATTAAGAATTACAAATTGGGCCGGATGAGACGATTTTTACTGGAAGATATACTTGAATATTTGAGCAATGATAGCCCATTTGCTCAATTCAGCAATGAACAATGAAATTAATGCTAAAAGATAAACTTTATAGATTTTATAATAGTTTATTAGGAGATGAGCGATGTATAGCGAGTATTGGAATTTAACTAAGCCGCCTTTCGACAATGTTCCTGACGCTTCAATGTACGTGGATTGCCATGAATCCATGGAAAATGTTATTGCCGAAACAATTTACGCCATTAAGGAGGGCAATGAATGCCTGGCGGTCATTGTCGGCGAAGTAGGTTTAGGCAAAACTCTTTCTCTGCGCGTCATCATTGATTCACTGGAACCTGAAAAATATAAAGTGGCTTTAATTACCAATCCCGCTCTCTCTTTCGTGCAATTATTGAAAGAAATTATCGGGCAGATCACCGGCAAACAATGTGATATAAAAAATAAAGTGGATTTGCAGGAAAAGTTTAATCGTCTTCTTTTTGAAACAGCCGATCAGGGGAAAAAGATTGTCATTGTTATTGATGAAGCCAACGTTTTGTCTCCCTCCAATCTTGATGATCTGCGTCTGTTAACCAATATGCAGGATGACGAGCGTAATCTTTTCACCCTGCTTCTCGTCGGCCAGATGGAATTTGCCCAGACACTGGAACATCCTAAACGGGCTAATTTATTTCAACGCATCGGCACTTATGGTCATTTGGAAAAACTGCCCTCCGAGGAAGCTGTTAAGACTTATGTCGAATCAAGACTCAAAATTGCGGGTTGTGACAGAAAAATTTTCGACGATGACGCAATTCCCGTCATCTGGGAATTTTCCGAACATGGCGTCCCCCGCCTGATTAACAAGATATGCAAACTTTGCATAAAAGCGGGTGAAACCAACGAATTTGAAAGCATATCAGGTGAAGTCGCCATACAAATCGCTGATCGTTTTCAAAAATTAAGTAAAACGCCCACGCAGAAACGCAGGCAACCGGGACCTCCGGACACAGAGCCATCCGAAGAAGCTGCTAAAGAACCGGCATCTGAAAAAATGCCGAGAGTTCCCAGACCCCCGGCGCCAGCTAAAGAGATGCCTAAAAAACCTCCCATGGAATCTGCTGCGCCTCAATGGGAAGAACCAAGACAGTTTCAACCGGGAGCGGCCAGGCCGCAGCGGCCGCCTGAGCCTGTATATCCTCCGCAGGAAGAAATCAAACCTGAACCGAAAGTGACAGCACCGCAAAGGCCTCCGGTGGGACCTGCTGCGCCTCAGTGGGAAGAACCAAGACAGTTTCAACCAGGACCGGCCAGGCCGCAGCAGCCGCCTGAGCCTGTACATCCTCCACAGGAAGAAATCAAACCTGAACCGAAAGTGACAGCACCGCAAAGGCCTCCCATGGGACCTGCTGCGCCTCAGTGGGAAGAACCAAGACAGTTTCAACCGGGACCGGCCATGCCGCAGCGGCCGCCTGAGCCTGTGCCTGTATATCCTCCGCAGGAAGAAATCAAACCTGAACCGAAAGTGACAACACCGCAAAGGCCTCCGGTGGAATCTGCTGCGCCTCAGTGGGAAGAACCAAGACAGTTTCAACCGGGACCGGCCATGCCGCAGCAGCCGCCTGAGCCTGTGCCTGTACATCCTCCGCAGGAAGAAATCAAACCTGAACCGAAAGTGACAACACCGCAAAGGCCTCCGGTGGAATCTGCTGCGCCTCAATGGGAAGAACCAAGACAGTTTCAACCGGGACCGGCCATGCCGCAGCAGCCGCCTGAGCCTGTGCCTGTACATCCTCCGCAGGAAGAAATCAAACCTGAACCGAAAGTGACAACACCGCAAAGGCCTCACATGGGACCTGCTGCGCCTCAATGGGAAGAACCAAAACCTGTTCCGCCAAAGGTGGTGCCTCTGGGAAAAACTGCTGCAAATCCAGTTCCTGTTCAGGGTATGCCGCAGGGAAGAACCGCTCCTCCTCAACCTTCATCCAGTCCTGCTGAGACACAACCTCTGGAAACGATGGAACAACAGACACAGGCGGAGCAGGAAGTTTTTGAAGAAGTATTTGTCGGTAAACAAAAGATCCGGTTGGCCATACCTTCTCATGTTATAAAGCAGGCGCAAACGGCAACCAATCAAAACAAAAACAAACTGGCCGGATATTGGGCTGCGCAAATCCTTAAAGGAAATCCGCAGATGATGCACTCATCGCTTTTCGATCCTGTTACTGTTTGGTTTGAAGTAAAAAACATTGTTTTAAAAAAATTTAACAACGCCTAAATATAATTTAAAACTATGGCATTGTTCCGAAAATCAGGGATAAATAATTTTGGAAAAGAGAACATCCGAAAAACAGTTCAATGCTCGTTCAGACAACAAAAAGTTGATCATCTGTCGTCGTAATAAATCTGTTGAAAAAGAAACAAAATCCGTTGGCGATTACAGCAGCCTGGGCATCTCTTATCTTGAGAATCAGGATTATGATAATGCTCTGGAATGTTTTCAAAGAATAACGGAACTGGAACCAAACAATCCCAAAGCATTTATCAATCTCGGTTTCGTCTATGAAAAAATAGACATGCTGGATACTGCAAAAAAATGCTACGAAAGAGCCCTTGAAATTAAATACGACCATATCGGGGCCATTACAAAAATCGGCCATATCTTCGAGTTGCAGGGAGATTATCACAATGCCGTAAATCAGTATACAAGAGCCATTGAATTCGTTCCGCATGATGTTGAACCCCGTTTCTGTTTGGCGACGCTGTATGACAGACACGACATGTACGATGAAGCGGCGGAAGAATATGAAAACATCCTTGAAATTAACCCAAAACATACGAAGTCTCTGCACAATTTGGGCAGAATCCATTTCCAGAACGGAGAATACGCCAGAGCTTTGAATATTTTCCGCAATGTCCTTAAACTGGAGCCGGAAAATACGGATGCTTGGAACGATCTGGGTTCGGTATATGAAATAACCAACAATCTTATACAGGCGATATCAACTTATCGCAAAGCTCTCAAAGTTAACCCTCTTCACGAAGAAACCAATTTTAATCTGGCCAATGCCTATTTTTCATTATTCTTATCACACCCTAATATTGTAAACGTGCAGGACATTATTGAACGTCTGCAGGTTGTCCTTTCCCAGAATCCAAACAACAAAAAAGTCTGGGACCTTTTGACGAAAATAACACCGTCTTAGAATCGGAAAATTCCATTTTGCTTTAACAGAATAACAACGCTGCCGGTAAAGCCCGCCGAAACAAGCCCACCGGCATCACTGCTGAAATAAAGATTTCTTCATCACGGCATCTGCGGAACGCAGATAGATGGGAACAAATGTCCGTGCATCCAGCAATTCGTTTCGTTTGTATTTTTCAATGCCTAAAATACCGACAGACGAAGCTCTGATATACTGCTGCAACGCTGAAGCGATACTGATTTTTTTATTGTTGGTGCTGGTTATGATATCGGCATATTTCACGGCGCCGTCGCCAATAAAAATTACGTCCTCGTCAGAATCATGTTCCATGTCAGCCGGATTCAAAACTTTATCTTCGCACAACTGCGCCAAATCGCCGTTTTCCTTATACGCAAAGCGGGCAAGATAAACCTGTCCCCTTCCGGCGTCCATTACAGAACAAATGATTTTTGAACTTTTGCCTGCATTTAACGCAAGAGCCGCAAGAGAAGAAACTCCGGCGGCAGGCTTTCCTGTTGCCAGCATCAGTCCTTTGAGCGTACCGGCTCCCATACGCAGTCCTGTAAACGAACCGGGACCAATCGTACAGGCAAATAAATCAACATCGGCAATTTTTATTCCTGTCTGAAGGCAGGCTTGATTAATAACAGGCAAAAGCACTTCCGAATGATTTAAATCAATATTGATTATGGTATCATAAAGAATAGCATTCTCCCGTAAGATTGCTACAGCAACGGTTTGGGAAGAAGTATCAAAAGCTAAAGTCAACATGGCTCATTTAAAATATTTTGTAATATCATTGATAAATTTTAAGTTTAACCGCTCAATGTCAATAAAAATCACAAAAATCATCAGCATTAACAAAACGGCAAAACCGATTTGCTGGGATAGTTCTTTTACTTTCATGCTTATTTCTCTTCTGGTTACAATTTCAATCATATAGAAGAAGATATGGCCGCCATCAAGAACAGGGATGGGGAAAAGATTAATTACTCCCAGGTTTATGGAAAGCACGGCCATAAAAAGAATGAAAGGAATTATGCCTTCTTTTACCTGAGCACCGGCGACCTGAGCAATAAAAATCGGACCACCCAAAGTTCGTGGCGAAATAACACCCTCAAAAATTTTAACCACAGAAATAACTGTCAGTTTGCTAATCTCCCATGTCTTGCTAAACGAAGCAATCATCGCATCCCAGGGATTCTTTCTTTCTACCACCATATCTCCGGCGGGAGAAACTCCAATAAGATATCTGGATTCTTCTTCACCAAAAATATTTTTTGCTTTGGACAACTTTGGCTTAATTAACAGATGTTTTATTTCTCTGCCTCTCTCGATCGCGACGTCAACATCTTTGCCTTTACTCTTAGCTATTGCCGATTTTATATCTTCCCAAAAGATAATTTTTTGTCCATCAATGGAAATGATTTTATCGCCACTCATCAGACCCGCTTCCATAGAGGCGCTTTCTTTTTGCACTGTTCCAACGACAGAGGTCAGGTTAGGTAAACCGTACATGAAAACAAAAGCAAATATTACTATAGCCAACAAGAAGTTAAAAACGGGACCAGCTAAAACAATCAACATGCGTTTCCATATCGCCTGCTTAAAAAACGATCTTTTTTCATCTTCCGGCGATAATTCTTCATTGCCCGACTCACCCAGAAGTTTGACAAATCCGCCCAAAGGTATCCAGGAAAGCGCATATTCCGTTTCTCCAACTTTCTTACTAACGATCTTAGGTCCAAAACCGAGAGAAAATTTTAAAACGCCTACACCGGCAATTCGAGCGGCTATAAAATGTCCAAATTCATGAACAAAAATAAGAACACCAAGTAATATTATAAAAGAAATTAAGGTAATCATTACATTATCCTTTCTATTATTCTGCTAGTTTCTCTTCTTGCCCATAAATCGGCTTGCAGAATATCCTCTAAAGAAGGAGTGTTAATTGAATTATGAACATCAAGAACAGTTTCTATGATCTTAGGCAAATCAATAAAACGAACTTTCTTTTCCATGAATGCAGCTACAGCGATTTCATCAGCGGCATTTAAAACAACCGGAGCCGTGCCGCCGCAAATACCTGCCGCGTAGGCAAGACCAAGACAAGGAAATTTCTTTATATCCGGATTGCGAAATTCCAAATTTCCCGTTTTTACAAGATTCAAAGATGGAAGATCATTGATTATCCTTTCCGGATAAGTTAAGGCATAAGCAATAGGCAATTTCATATCCGGGATTCCCATTTGCGCCAAAAAAGCTCCGTCAACAAATTCCACCATGGAATGCACAATGCTTTGCGGATGAATTAAAACATCGATATGACTGAAATCAACATTAAAAAACCATTTAGCCTCGATAACCTCTAATCCCTTGTTCATCATCGAAGCAGAATCAATAGTTACTTTCTTCCCCATCTTCCAGTTGGGATGACGCAATGTTTGACTGAGACTGACTTTCTTCAATTCGTTGCCGGTAAAATTTAGAAAAGGCCCCCCGGAAGCCGTCAAAATTATCCGCCGTAAGTTTTTACTCTTCTGTCCTTCTAAACATTGAAATATCGCGCTGTGCTCACTGTCAACGGGAATAATTTTTACTCTTTTTTTTATCGCTCTTCCGGTTACAATTTCTCCAGCCATTACCATCGTTTCTTTGTTGGCTAAAGCGATATCTTTGCCCGCTTCAATTGCCGCAATCGTCGGTATTAAACCAGCGGAACCTGAGATAGCGGAAATGACGACATCCGCCGAAGGAAATGAAGCAATCTCTTTCAATCCTTCTTTATCATAAAATATTTTAACCTTATCTTTATTTGTTAGGGAATAACGAAGCTTAAGAGCGGTTTCTTTGGTGCTTACAGCAACCACTTTGGGCTTAAATCTTTCTATTTGTTTTTTGAGCAGCGCTATATTTTTTCCGGCGGCAAGCGCCACGACTTGAAAACGTTCAGGATTTTTTCCAATAACATCCAGCGCACTGCATCCAATCGAACCTGTTGATCCCAAAATCGTTATTTTTTTCATTTATCCAATTATAAATATTCGATAATAATAAACAAAGGGAGCAATAAAAAGCAGGCAATCCAGACGATCAAGGATGCCCCCGTGACCGGGCAGAATTGAACCCGCATCCTTAAGCCCATAATTTCTTTTAATAGCAGATTCACAAATATCACCCAGCTGCCCGATAATACTGCCGGTAAAAGCAAGAATTAGTATTTGCGTAACCGGTATTTCCGGTAAGAAGTAGTAACTGAAGATCAGACAAGCACTTGTGCTTCCCAAGACCAATCCAGCCAAACCTTCCACAGTTTTACCGGGACTGACAAAAGGAGCAAGTTTATGTTTGCCGAAATATTTACCCGCATATAACGCAAATATATCACCAATAAAGGCGAGGAATAAAACAAAAAATATCCACTCTATTCCTTTATCCATCATTCGCAATGAAATGAAATATGACATCAGAAAAGGTATATATAACATGCCAAAGATTACTTTAAAGACCGATAAAACATCAAACTTTGATTCTTTAATCGACAGGACAAATATTATAAAAACAATCAACACGGCAAAGGCCAAAATGGCAAGTAAATGCTGATTACCCCCCAATAAGACAGACAAAGGAATAATTACCGCCAAAATCAGACCTTCAATTTTTTCCTTTATGAAACCATTCCCGAAAACCATGTGATTATATTCCCAAACTCCACCCATGATAAAGAAAATAACAAGAGCCGCAAAAATTTCTTTTGAACCGAACACGATAATTATGACTAATATAGGTGCTAGGATAAGACCTGTCACCCATCTCTTTAATAATGAATTTGCCGTTTTTGCCATATTTTCAAATCCTAGCTTTTCTATTCACTATTCACTTTTCACTTCTTTTAACTGTTCGCTGGTCAGACCAAAACGTCTTTCACGTTTCTGATAACTGGCAATTGCTTTAAAAAGATCATCCTTTGTAAAATCAGGCCAGAGAACATTGGTAAAATAGAGTTCCGTGTAAGCCATCTGCCAGAGCAAGAAATTACTGATGCGATATTCGCCACTGGTACGAATCAACAAATCAGGATCAGGAATTCCGAAAGTATACAAATAACGATCAAAAGTTTCTTTGTTAATATCATTTATATCAATTTTACCTGTTTTATTATCTTGAACAATTCTTCTTACAGCACTGATAATCTCATCTTTTCCACCGTAACTCAAAGCCAGATTTAAAACCATCTTGTCATTCTTTGCCGTGCTTTCTTTTGTCTGTAAGAGTTTTTTTTGTACAGCCGGATGCAGACGATCTATTTCACCGATTGTTGTGAGCCGGATTCCCTGTTTTTGCAATCGTTTTGTTTCTTTGGTTAAATATTCGTCCAGTAAAAACATTAAAGCTTCCACTTCCTTTGCCGGACGTTCCCAATTTTCTATGGAAAAGGCGTATAGGGTAAGATATTTTACACCGATTTCGCGACACGTTGTTACGGTTGTCCTGACTGCCTGAGCTCCTTGTTTATGACCCCGAATTCTACCTATTGCATGTTGTTTAGCCCAACGACCATTACCATCCACAATTATGGCTATGTGCCGGGGCAATTTATTCCAGTCAATTTTTATCACTAATCAGGCTCCAATTAATTGTCACTCTAATAGACAGAGCAATTTTTTTCAACAGGGAATCTCATTTCGTTAAATATTAATAATATCTTTAAAAATCAGCCCTTAAATAAAACAATGCATTGGACAAGTACGCATAAAAACAAATGGGGAGTTTTCGACTCCCCATTGATGTATTTATGAAAAGTTTGGTTTAAATCTCCATTATTTCTTTTTCTTTGGCTGCAAGTACTTTGTCTGTTTTTTCGATATATTGATCAGTTAATTTTTGAACTTCATCCTGTGCGGTAAAAAGCTCATCCTCCGCTATTTTATTGTTCTTTTTTATATTTTTTAATTCTTCATTAGCATCCCTGCGGGCATTTCGTAATTTGACCTTTCCTTCTTCTGCCATCTTTTTAACAACTTTAACCAGTTCTTTGCGCCGTTCTTCTGTCAATTGGGGAATAGATAGACGCACTACTTTGCCATCATTTGATGGCGTCAAACCTAAATCCGATTTTTGAATAGCCTTCTCAATTGCACCAATTACCGAGGCATCCCATGGAACTATAAGAATTAGACGGTTTTCCGGAATAGAAATATTGGCAACTTGATTAAGAGGAGTAGCGGCACCGTAATAATCAACCTTTATTCCATCCAGAAGCGCAACGGATGCTCTGCCTGTTCTCACTCTGCTGAAGGATTTACTTAGACTAACAATTGTTTTTTCCATTTCGTCTTTAAATTTTTGAAAAATAGTTTCTTTCATATCATTCTCCTACATAAGTGCCAATTTTGTGACCACAAATTGCCCTACGGATATTCCCTTTCTTTTGCAAATTAAAAACAATAATAGGCAGTAAATTATCCCGACAAAGCGATATCGACGTTGCATCCATTACTTTAAGGTTTTTCGTTAACACTTCGATATAACTAATATTTTTAAACATGATCGCTTTTTTATTCTTTACCGGATCGCTGTCATATACTCCATCAACCTTAGTGGCCTTCATTATAACATCAGCTTTGATTTCCATAGCCCTTAAAGATGCCGCTGTATCCGTAGTAAAATAAGGATTGCCGGTCCCACCGGCAAATATAACTACTCTTCCCTTTTCTAAGTGGCGAATGGCTCTTCGCTGAATAAACGGTTCGGCAATTTCATGCATTTCAATCGATGATTGTACACGCGTAGGTATGCCACACCTCTCCAACGCGCTTTGCAGGGCCAGGCTATTAATCACTGTAGCCAGCATACCCATGTAATCGGCTGAAATTCGGTCTATACCCTTGGAACCGGATTCTAACCCTCGAAAGATATTGCCGCCTCCAACAACAATTCCAATTTGAATATTAAGATCGGAAACAGATTTTATCTCCTGGGCAATGAAATTAGCCACATCCGGATCAATTCCGAAAGGCTGTTTGCCTAAAAGAGATTCTCCGCTTAATTTCAATAATATTCTTTTATAAACGGCTTTTTCTTTTATTTTATCCACCTATTTTTTAATTTCCTCTCCGAGTTGAAATCTTGCAAATCTGCGAATAACAACATTCTCGCCGGTTTTAGCTATGGTGTTACTTAAAAGCGTCCCGATAGTAATATCCGTATCCTTTATGAATTTCTGCTCAACCAGACATACTTCTTCGTAATATTTTTTGAGTTTACCTTCAATTATCTTATCCCATATTTTTTCAGGTTTTTTCTCTTCCTGCAACTGACTGCGGTAAATTTCTTTCTCTCTTTCCAAAACGTCGGCTGGAACTTCATCCGACCGAACATAAAGCGGATTTGATGCCGCGATATGCATGGCAATATCTTTAGCCATTTTTTGAAAATCATCTGTCTTTGCCACAAAATCAGTTTCGCAATTTATTTCCACCATAACGCCAATTTTGCCACCCATATGAATATAAGAAGCTACCGTACCATCTTTAGCAGCTTTAGAAGATCTTTTCGTTGCCGCCGATAAGCCCTTTTTTCTTAAATAATCGATTGCTTTTTCAAAATCACCGTCCGTGGCTTTCAATGCTTCCTTGCAATCCATCATGCCCGTACCGGTTTTTACTCTTAACTCTTTAACCATTGCTGAAGTTATTTCCAATTTTATATTCCTCCCTTAACTCATTAATAATCAATATAAGCTTATAGTTATCTGAATGATTTGCCGGTTTACTCTTCAGATTGTGCAACCTTATCTTCAATTTCTATACTTGCGGGAATATCTGTTTCCTCCTGCCTGGTTTCGACAATCACATCTGTTTCCTTATTCGATTCTGCCGTTAGCTTTTCTTGCAGACGCTTTTTTCCTTCCAAAACCGCATCGGCAAATTTAGAGGTAAACAATTTAATCGCTCTGATGGCATCATCATTTCCCGGTATAATATAATCGATAGCATCAGGATCACAATTCGTATCAACTATAGCCACTATCGGAATCCTTAATTTTTTCGCTTCATTAACCGTTATATGTTCACGGCTGGGATCAACGATAAAAATAGCCGCCGGTGTGGATTTCATGTTTCTGATTCCACCTAAAACATTTTCCAGTTTTTCCTTTTCCTTTTGCAATTTGGTTATTTCTTTTTTAGGAAAAGCTTTAATGGAGTCATCATTGAACATGTTCGTCAAGGTGTTTAAACGATCAATACTCTTTTTAATTGTAGCGAAATTCGTCAACATTCCGCCGAGCCAGCGTTGATTGACGTAAGGCATGCCTGAGCGCACAGCATCTTCTTTAATGGCTTCCTGTGATTGTTTTTTTGTGCCCACAAAAAGTACTTCTTTGCCCTGGCTGACAACATCAATCACAAAATTATACGCCGTCTGAAACAAACCGACGGTCTGCTGAAGATCGATAATGTAGATGTTGTTTCTTGCCCCGAAGATGTATGGTTTCATCTTGGGATTCCATTTGTTTGTCTGATGTCCGAAATGAACACCGGCTTCCAGTAAAAGTTTCATTGAAATTGCTGACATATTTATCTCCTTATTTTGTTTTTTCCTCCACCTTCATCAACTTGCGCGGCAAACTTAAATTTAAGCAACATACCGGCAATCCGAAGATGTGCGAAATTTATCTGGCGGCACTTAGCATAAACATTCTAAATAATCAAGTTTAAATAACCGTTTCCGGCAATAAAATTAATGCTTTTTACAGGCGATCAGGTCGTGTAATCGGCGTTTATTTTCACATAATCGTAGGAAAGATCAGAGGTATATACAAAATATGATTTATCTCCCGCTCCCAATCCAACGTGCACATTGATCCTGTCTTTTTTAAATATTTCTTTCAATTCGCTTAAATTAAAAGCAACGGGAGAATCCTGATGAAATACCATTTTGCCGCCAATGGACAGGCTTACTTTTTCCTTCTCCATGGATATTCCGGAAGAACCAAGGGCGGCAATTATTCTTCCCCAGTTAGGATCTTCTCCAAAAAAAGCCGTTTTGACCAAATTTGAGTTCGCAATAGCATAGGCGGCAGACCGCGCATCCGATTTTGATTTAGCGCCTTCCACCATAATGGATATAAATTTTGTCGCTCCTTCGCCATCTTGAACAACAGCCTGGCAAAGTTCCGTTAAAACCTCTGATAACATGTCTCGAAAACGCTGCAGGCGGGCTTGCACCTTCTCCAATGGATTATTACCGGCTAAACCATTAGCCATGATAATCGCCATGTCATTGGTGCTCATACAGCCGTCAACACTGATGGAATTAAATGTAGAATTAATTACCTGATGAAACACTGTGCTCAAAGCTTTGGAATCGATTAAAGCATCGGTCATTACATAAGTCAGCAAAGTCGCCATATTGGGTTCAATCATCCCGGCTCCTTTGGCGATACCGCAAATGGTAATATCTTTTGCTCCGACCACGCCTTTGCGGATGGCAACCTTGGGATATTTATCCGTTGTCATCATTGCCTCTTCCGCATCCTCAATTCCGGCCTCGTTTAATCCTTTAACCAGTTTACCGATGCCGCTTTCTATCTTTTTTAAGGGAAGTCTCTTTCCAATCACTCCCGTCGAACTTACCAGGACTAATTCATCTTTTATTTTCATTTCTCTGGATAAAGCCGCGGAAACAGCCAAGGCATCCCTGTAACCTTCTTTCCCTGTTGCCGCGTTGGCACAACCACTGTTGGTAATGATTGCCTGAGCTATGCCTCTTTTAACACGTTCTTCATTAATCAGCAGCGGCGCCGCTTTAAAGGTATTTTTAGTAAATACTGCCGCCACTTTTGCGGGTACGGTAGAATAAATCAAGCCCAGGTCTTTTTTGTCGGGCCCCTTAATACCAACGGCAATTCCATTCGCCAGAAAGCCGGGCACACATATTTTTATTTTATTTTTAACCATAACACCACTTCCTTTTTTTCTAATAACTTAAGCGCCGCAACATTTCTTATATTTCTTACCGCTCCCGCAAGGACAGGGATCATTCCTTCCGGTCTTGGCGCCTTCATGCTTAACCGTTTTTGATTCGGGCACATCTTCCCCGCGGCTCATAATATAATCCTGCTTTTGCTTCTGCCGTATTTCTTCTACTTCTTCCTCTCTCTGGATTCTAATCAGGCAAAGTTTTCCGAGTACATCCATTTTAATGCGGGCAATCATTTCCATGAACATCTCATACCCTTCACGCTGATATTCCCTGACCGGATCCTTTTGAGCGTAGCCGCGCAGACCGATTCCTTCTCTTAGATGGTCCATCGCCAGCAGATGTTCTTTCCACTGAGTGTCTATGGCCTGGAGCATGATGACCTTCATCAGGTAATCCATAAGCTCCTTGCCGAATTCATTTTCCTTATTATGCAGAAGTTTTTGGACGCCTTCAATTATAAATTCACGAACGGACAACTGAGCAGAATTATTCTGCCCTAAATTGACTAAATCAAATTTTATATTGAACTGCTTGAACAAAGCATCCTCAAATCCTTTAAGGTTCCATTCCTCCTTATTTTCTTTCTCATTCATAAATTCGGACAAAAGATCATCGATGATTTCTTCAATCATCTCATGAACATCTGTCCATAAGTCTTCGCCACGCAGCACTTTTTTACGCTGTTCGTAAATTACTTTACGCTGCCTGTTCATTACGTCATCATAATCAAGCAGATGTTTGCGGATATCAAAGTTTTGTCCTTCGACACGCTTCTGGGCATTTT
>JQOA01000240.1:20148-20461 GCA_000753945.1 Smithella sp. D17
ATCCTCTTCAATGCCGATTCTATCCATAATCCCGGATATTCTCTCCGCGCCGAATATACGCAAAAGGTCATCTTCCAGAGAAAGATAAAAGCGCGAAGACCCATTATCACCCTGACGTCCTGACCGGCCTCTTAACTGGTTATCGATTCGGCGGCTTTCATGGCGTTCGGTGCCTAAAATATGCAGGCCTCCCAACTCCGCCACCCCTTCTCCCAGTTTAATATCAGTGCCACGACCAGCCATATTTGTGGATATCGTAACCATTCCCGGCTGGCCGGCGTTGGCAACTATCTCCGCTTCCCTTTCATGATTT
>JQOA01000241.1 GCA_000753945.1 Smithella sp. D17
AATAGTGAATAGAAAAACATAAGATTGCCACCCCGATTACATCGAGGGCAGGCTCAGTGCAAGGCACTCCTCGCAATGACATACAAAAACTGTGAAGGGTGAAAGGTGAATAGAAAAAAACAACCTTCGGCTTTTAATCCAACCATTGTGCGGTATCCTGTCTGAAAAATTCTTCCAATGGGATACCCGGTCCTCCGATAATTAGTGATTTTGCTTCCGGGTATTGGCTTTGAAAACGAGCCAGCCCTGATAATTTTTTGCTTGCCCCGCTTTTTACTTCAATAGCCCGGATATCAGCGCCTCTGGCAACTACATAATCAACTTCGTAATTGCCTTCCCGCCAGTAGGTAATTGTATATTCGATTGAATTTAAGTTGTTGCAAAGACAAGCGCCCACGGCATTTTCAACCAGTCTGCCCCACCAGATCGAATCGGCGATGGAGGCGTCAAAGGTTCGTGTGGAAAGTGCATTAATCAGTGCATTGTTCCACAAGACAAGCTTGGGACTGCTGCCGCGCTTGCGTTGTTTGTTGCGTGAAAATAGCTCAAGTCCACTTACCAAAAATGCGGATTCAAGCAATTTCAGATAATGGGCAAGTGTTGTTGTATTGCCGGCATCGTGCAGTTGCCCCAGCATCTTGGTATAAGAGACAAACTGGGCCGGTAGTGTGGCTGCAAGGGCAAAGAGATGCCGCAGCAAAACCGGTTTGGCAATTTTACTCATCTGGAGCACATCGCGTGCCAATACGGTTTCGATGAGTGAATCGGTGATGTAGCGTTTCCATGAAATCTCGTTATTGATGAATGATGATGCTCCCGGATACCCACCAAAGAAAATCCACTGTTCCAGGTTCCAGCCGAAAGCGACCTTGCATTCGCTGTAGCTCCAGTGGCTGCAGCGATGGAGAAAAAATCTTCCCGCCAGACTTTCTGTCAGACCTTCCTGCATTAACAAAGAGGAGGAACCTAAAATCAATACTCTGATTTCCGGACCGCCCAAACGACTGTCCCAGAGAATTTTTAGTGTTTCACTCCATCCTCTTACTTTTTGCAGTTCATCGAGAATCAGAATGACCGGGCTTTTGGAGGCATTACTTTCTGTAACGGCTCGTTTCCAATGTGTTTCAATCCAGGAGGAATCCAACGGAACAGGACTGTCCGCAGTTGCGTAAATAGTAGGAATTTTGACAGATTCCTGAATTTGAAGGGCAATTGTTGTTTTACCCACTTGTCTTGGCCCGATCAAAACATGAATGACGGGTGTCGGCTTGGAAAGCTCTTCTCTTAAAGTTGATAATAAATGACGTTCGAATTTCATAAGCTATTTATATCAAAGGTTTTATATGTAATCAAGCATATTTACTCAATGACTGAGTGATATTACTCAGCGAGAATAAAGTTTTAAGATTTAAGTAATTGATGGTCTCGTAAAAAGTCGCTTTTGCCCTTTTT
>JQOA01000242.1 GCA_000753945.1 Smithella sp. D17
TTGGAAGATTGGAGGATTGGCAACAACAGACGGATTAGACGGATTAGCAGGAACGGACGGATTGGACGGTTTAGGCATTGTTGATTTTACTCCTTATACTGGTAATTAGGCTGTTGAGCATTTTTGATAGTTCTTCTATGTGTGTAAGTACATCTTCAGGGACATGCAATAGTTCCAGTTCTGAGCAAATCATCAAAATCGCTTCTGTCTCTGCTAATGAGCCGCTTGAGATATTCAGGAAGTTGATGAAATCTTTTGCGGTTCTTCTATTTTTCCCTTCAGCTACATTTAAAGAAACAGATACGACTGCTCTTTTGAGTTGCTGCTTTAGATTGTATTCTTCTGATTTTGGCAATTTGTCCGCAAGCGCATAAACCTCTTTTATAAGAGCCATGCTTTTTTGCCAAACTAATAAATCGCGATATAGGTTTTTAGCCATGATAAATAGACGGATTAGAGGAGTTAGACGGATTAGGTGGAAATGTCAACCGAAAATTGACCACCTGTGATAACCGAATTTTGACCACCCCTGAGCGATGTTTAAGGTTCGAGATGACGAGAAGAAGAAAAGGGGACGTTTCTATTTTTCCCATTTTTCTCAATTCACGAATCACACAAATCATCGAATCAGCTTCCCCCCTCTCATGCAGGAACAGAAGGGGTCAGGTCTTCATTCTTGACAGTTTTAACTTATTTTCTATCTTTCCGATCTTTTTGCTGGAAAGAGAAGGGGGACACTGAAATAAAGTTCCAAAAATAGGTGTTTTTAAGCCCTATATCTTCGTTTTTGACCCCAAAATAATCTCTATAAGGCGCTGAAGGCAGAAGACAGAGCGTCAGGGGGCAAGAGATCAGAGGGCTGTCCCATACTTATTTCTCAAGAAGGTTGATGAATTCATCTCTTGACATGCCTGCCTGATCTATAATAGCCCTGAGCGTCCCTCTAGGAATTGATTTCCTGTCTGGTATTATAACCAAACGTACACCCGCATCACTTCGCTTTATCATTGCCGAATGACTTCCTTTTCCTCTTTTCGGCGCATTCTCGAAACCTGCCAATCGGAGTACATTAATAACCTTCTTTGATGAAAGGATTGGGAGCTTCGTCATTGAATATTGGCTTCCAGATGTGCCGTATACTTTTCCCTGGTTGTCAGGCTTTCTTCTAATTCTTCGATAATACCCAGTTCCTTCGCATTCTCAAGGTACAATTCCACTGCTTCGCTGAGGTTTCTCACTGCTTCATCAAAGGAATCACCGCAACTTGCTACTCCCAGCTCCGGACATTTGGAAACATATCCTTCAGATTCCTTCCAAACAACTGCTGTGTAATCGAATACCTTCATTTTGTCTCCTTATTTTTATTTAAAAAGCTAAAGGAAAGCTAAAGCTAAAGGGGACAGATTTATTTATTTGCTCTGCTCGGTCTCCCTTGTCCACGAAATTCCACCCGCCTTGCAATTTTCTTCTCGATCTCATCCACCAATCTGGCAAGAAGTTTAGACGGTTTAGATGTTTAGCACAATTAGCAGAAATGAATAAGTTTTAAGTTTTAAGATTTAAGGTTTAAGGTTTAAGTCGTTAAGTAAGACTTCTCATCCCGACCAATCGGGATTCGAAGTGACATTTTTCCCCGGATTCCCGATCTGGTCGGGAATGACACTGATATTTCCACCTCTGTCCCGATGGGACATCCGGCATTCCCAAGCATACCCGGCATGCGCCGGGCAGGCTGCCGAGGTTCCCTGCCGGACTTACGCCGCCCGGTTAATTTAGGATTCGGACTGATCGGGGAGCGTCCCTACATTTCCACCTTCGTCATGAGACAGCTCCGCCCTCTGAATTACAACGTAGTTTTATAATCTGATATTGGAATCAAAGTCAACACATTATTTTTTAGAATAAGTAATTAAGATTTAAGGGTTAAGCACCTCTTAATACCCTGTGAAGGGTGAAGGGTGAAAAGATATTAGATTTCTCCCTACGGTCGAAATGACATTTATTCACTGTCCCGCGTCGCTTCGTTTTTCAAAAAAGTGAATGGTGAAAGTTTAAACACCCGTGAAAAGTGAAATGTTAATAGTGAATAGAAAAACATAAGATTGCCACCCCGATTACATCGAGGGCAGGCTCAGTGCAAGGCACTCCTCGCAATGACATACAAAACCTGTGAATGGTGAATTACAAACGCCAGTGAAGCGTGAAGGGTGAAACGTTTGTCTTTATACCATGATTCATAATTCTTTCTTCTTGAGCCGCAACTTCCATGTTTTTGGTTCTCTGCTTAAATGCATCACTGCTATGATGAGCAGGGTCTCTTCTCTAATCTGATAAATAACTCCATAAGGAAATCTATTGGTCCTGCAACGATGAGTACGATTTGACAGTTTAAACCAAGCATCGGGGTATTGAACTATTCGTTCAAGTGTTTTTTTTACCTCGGCAGCAAACTCATACCCAAGACCTTCGCTCTGGCCATTGTAATAGGTTATGGCTTCAGTAAATTCACCTTTGGCAGGCGGGAGAAAGACAATTTCCATTGCTATCTGGCTTTCTCGATCTCGGCGAATATATCTTTTGCCGGGATTGTGGACATTTCACCCCGCTCGAATGCATCTATTCTGTCCTCGGCTTCTTGAGCCCATAATGCATTAATAGTATTTCTGCCTTGAAACTCAAAGCTGGATAAAATATTTTCTACCAATTCAGCTCGCGCCATCGGAGGCAATTCCAACGCATCAGCGAGTATATTTTCTGCATGTTTTGGCATATGTTAATACCTCCAAAAACTTTAATTTTAGTGCCGATATTTTTGCACAATTAGTTTTGATTTTCAAGAAGTAAGAAATTCGAGTTCCAGGTTCTATGTTCAAGGTTGAAAAAAAAGACAGATTTAAGTAATTAAGCACCTTTGAAAAACGGTGAAGGGTGAAGGGTGAAGGGTGAAAAGAAAAAACAGTAATTAAGTTTTAAGGGTTAAGTAGTTAAGCACCATTTTAGAAGTTTGGATGCTTAGCAAAATCCGTTCTACGTTCTACGTTCTATGTTCTATGTTCAAAGTTCTATGTTGAAACCAACCGGATATGACTTCCCGATTCCCGTACAACTTTATATTTATATCTATCAAGAAGCTTGGCTAATTCCCTGCCGGATATATCCCTGGGTATTTTTTAGGCATAGGCGAACATCTCGTCATGAACCATATGTAGTCTGATTATTTTGGGTATATCTTCTTTTGTATCAAAATGACATTCAAGCGCATCTATAATATTACTTTTCAGCGTTTCGAAGGTGTCACCTTGAACAAAAATGGATTGCCCAAGTGCCTTTGCATTATATCCGCCTTCGGGATCTTCCTCTATCAAAAACATCAATTCATTAGTTGTCATTATTATTTGCCTCCTCTTTTTCTTCGTGTGTAGGTTATCAAAATAACTGAAAAGAGTAAAGATTTAAGTAATTAAGTAAAAGAAAAAACAGTTCTATGTTCTATGTTAAAAAAAAGATTTAAGTTTTAAGGGTTAAGTAGTTAAGTATTTTACCAGTGAATAGTGAATGGTGAATAGTGAATCAAACACCTGTGAAACGTGAAGGACAACCCGTTGAAGCGTGAAAATTAAAAGTTTATAAGAATAATATTTCCACATCTTCTATTTTCTCAAAATCTTTATCCATTGTAGCCACTTTCAGACCATAATATTTAGCGACGCTATACTGGTAGGCGTCGTCAAAATCTAATTTCAGGCTTTTCCTGACATTTACAACATCGTTGTACAATTCCATCGGCAATGTAAGCAGTCTGGCATCAGGCATGACATCTTCAACAAATTTCCGGAAAATATCTTCTTTGTTATATCTGAAAAGAATTACACCAATGGAGTGCAAAGAAAAATCTGTTATGCTGAGATCCCCAATATTGCTGATCAGAAATGTCTTACACGCTTCTTTCTTGTCCTGCCCCAAAAGTATTTCCAAAAATATATTCGTGTCCGCTAAAAACACTATCTCAACTCCAAAGCTCTGTGTTGCAACTCAACAGAAGTAAATTCCCCTCTCATCCCCGACAACGCACCCTCCCAGTCGAACCGGAATTTCTTTGCCTTGATCTTTGTACTATTATGCTTATTTATCAGGAACTCCATATAATCTAAAACTTCTCGCCTTAAAACGTCAGGAAGCTGTTGCACTTTCATTTCTATTTCCCTTTCATACATCGTTCCCACCCCCTTTTATATATTTATCATATAACACCAGAAATTAAAGTTCAAGGCACAAAAAATGAAAGATTGAAAAAT
>JQOA01000243.1 GCA_000753945.1 Smithella sp. D17
ACAACATTGCAAGATAATATGTCGGAGTAGAATTAAATGAATTTAAAAAGAAAGCAGGAAAATATATGGATATTTTAACCAATAAAACCAACGGCATTCTCACAATAACATTCAATCGGCCAGACAAAAAAAACGCGATTACCGCGGCAATGTACCAGATCATTGCCGACACGCTGAAGGATGCGGAAAGCGACGCAGAAGTGCGCGTGATTCTGATTACCGGCACGCAGGAAATATTCACGGCAGGCAATGATCTCGATGATTTTCTGCAAAACCCGCCTCAGAGTGTTGAAAGTCCTGTATACCAATTTATCCAGGCTCTTATCCATACCACCAAACCGGTAGTAGCAGCAGTTGCCGGTCCTGCAGTAGGTATCGGCACAACGCTATTGCTGCATTGCGATCTTGTCTATGCGGCGGAAAACGCCAGATTTTCAATGCCGTTCGCCAAGCTGGGACTTTGCCCGGAATTCTCTTCCAGTCTTGTGCTTCCACAAATAGCCGGTTATCAGCGTGCAGCAGAAAAGTTGATGCTGGGTGAGGCATTTTCGGCACAGGAAGCATGCGCGATGGGATTCGTAAACAAGGTGTTGCCGACTGCCGAATTGCTCGCATTTGCACAGGATCAGGCAGATAAATTGGTGGCCTTGCCGGCATCATCACTAAGGGTAACCAAACATTTAATGAAGAGTAAACAGACAGCCGCCATTGAGGCCCAGATAGAAGAAGAGAGCATTCTGTTCGGAGAAATGCTGGTATCGAAGGAAGCGAAAGAGGCCTTCAACGCGTTCTTCGAAAAACGTAAGCCGGATTTTACCAAGTTCACATGAGAAATTCAAGGCAGGTTCTGGAAATAGATTCCGCAACAGGAAGTGTAGTATTATATCATATAAAGCATTCATAATATTAATTTTTGTTCCAATTTTTCTCGGGATATTTTCGCTAAATAATACAAATTTGGACTAAAATAATTAATTTCGTACAATTTTTGTTTGACAATAATGTCATTTAAAAGTAGGAATACGGCAAACGATTGCCGATGGTCTTATGAAACAACTTTTTAAACCGGAAGATATAGAAAGAAAAGTTATCCTCATTTTAAAGATTCTGAACGAAAGTACGGAACCTATGGGCGCTCGTGTAATTGCCCGGTTGATGAAAGAACGCAATGTCCAGCTAAGCGAAAGGACTGTCCGCTACCATCTTGGACTTACGGATGAAAGAGGACTGACAAAACTTGTCGGGAGGCGTGATGGAAGAATCATTACCAGCCTGGGACAAGACGAAATCAATAATGCGCGTGTTCAGGATAAGATCGGACTCTCCATCTCCCGCATTGATGTCCTCTCTTTTAAAACAACTTTTGACCTCAAAAAGATGCACGGCCTGACGCCTGTTAATATTTCCTTCTTTCCGCAGGATCAATTCAAGAAAGCTCTGGCAGCGATGAAACCTGTTTTCAAGAAGGGGCTTGCGGTAAGTTCCCGTGTGGCAATTGCCCCGGCAGGAAAATCTCTGGGGGACATTGTTGTTCCCGAAGGGAAAAGTGGCCTGGCAACCGTTTGCAGTATTTTGATCAACGGTGTCCTTTTAAAACATGGAATTCCTATCGATTCCAAATTCGGCGGTATTCTCCAGGTAAAAAACAGTGAGCCCTTAAGATTTGTCGAACTGATTCATTATGCCGGTTCATCACTTGATCCGTCAGAAATATTTATCCGCGGCAAAATGACATCGGTGGGAGAGGTAGTGGAAAAAGGCGAAGGGAAAATTCTGGCTAACTTCCGTGAAATACCGGCGCTGAGCCGCAATCTGGTTGAAGATATCAAAGGTCACCTGATCAGAGCCGGGATTAACGGTGTTCTTTCCATCGGCAGCACCGGAAACCCGATTGGACAAACGAATGTAGATTTAAACAAAGTGGGAATGATTCTTGTCGGAGGATTGAATCCGGTGGCCAAAGCCAACGAAGAAGGTTTTGACGTGGATAACAAGGCCATGTCCACAGTAATGGAATATGAAGATCTGCAAAGCATTGAAGAAATTTAATTAATAATAAACAATTTTTAAAGGAGGATTTAACCATGTCAGTAATTAAAGATGTTATTGCCAAAGTCAAACAAACCGATCCCAACCAGCCGGAGTTCCATCAGGCTGTTGAAGAAGTTATGGAGACATTGGAACCTACAGTCAAAAAACACCCGGAATACGTCAAGGCCAATATCTATGAACGACTTGTGGAACCGGAAAGAGCAATGCAATTCAGAGTTCCCTGGGTAGATGATAAAGGCAATGTTATCGTTAACAGAGGATTCCGTGTTCAGTTCAATAACGCCATCGGCCCTTTCAAGGGCGGTCTGCGCTTCCATCCTTCAGTCAATCTGGGAATCATCAAATTTCTGGGCTTTGAACAAATCTTAAAAAATGCTCTGACCACACTGCCGATGGGCGGCGGTAAAGGCGGTTCCGACTTCGATCCCAAGGGAAAATCGGACGGAGAAGTAATGCGTTTCTGCCAGGCTTTCATGCGTGAATTATTCCGCCATATCGGCGCTGATGTCGACGTTCCCGCGGGCGATATCGGTGTCGGCGGCCGTGAAATCGGTTATCTGTATGGTTATTACAAAAAAATCCGCAATGAACACACCGGCGTTCTTACCGGCAAGGGAATGTCCTATGGCGGAAGTTTGATTCGTCCCGAAGCTACGGGCTACGGCACAACCTATTTTGCTGCAGAAATGCTGGCCACCCGTAAATTGGATTTCAAAGGAAAAACGGTCGCCATCAGCGGCGCCGGCAACGTTGCGCAGTACGCCGTGGAAAAAGTAACCCAACTGGGTGGAAAAGTCATTTCTCTTTGCGATTCATCAGCGACTATCATTGATGAATCCGGTATCGACAATAAGAAATGTAATTACGTGCTGGAATTGAAAAATGTCAGACGCGGCCGCATCAGTGAATACGCTGATAAGTATAAGGCCACTTGCTTCGAAGGCAAAAACGTTTGGGATGTCATCCGTGAACAGGGCATCAAAGTGGATATCGCTCTGCCCTGCGCGACACAAAACGAAATTAACGGGAAGAATGCCGCGGCTCTCGTGAAAAACGGATGTATCTGCGTGGCTGAAGGAGCCAATATGCCCTCCACTCCTGAAGCTATTAATATTTTCCAGGATAAGAAAATCCTTTACGGTCCCGGTAAGGCGGCCAACGCCGGAGGCGTGGCCACATCCGGCCTCGAAATGAGCCAGAACAGCATGCGATATTTATGGACGAGCGAAGAAGTTGACAACCGCCTGCTCATCATCATGAAGAGCATTCACAAAAATTGCTATGACACGGCGGAAGCCTACGGCAAGAAAGGCGACTACGTTACCGGCGCTAACATTGCCGGTTTCACCAAGGTTGCCGACGCGATGCTGGCTTACGGTGTTGTATGATAATGAGACTCCAATTTCAAAAGAGTAGCGTATTGAAATTGGTTAGTCGAATTATCCCTGAAGCATAGCGTAGCGGGATATAATAAGAATAAGGTAAATTATTTATAAAGCGCTTCGATTTTATCCTTTAATTTGGCAAGAACAGCATTACGTTTCAGTTTCAGCGTCTGAGTCAGCGTGCCGCTCTCCAGACTGAATGGTTCCGGAATAAGCAGGAACTTTTTAGGAATTTCATAACCGCCGAATTTGCCTTTTAGATGATTCGTAATGCTCTCGCTGATCATGTCGATGATATCCTGACGCGCAACCAGTGTTTTCATATCACCCGGCAATCCTTTTTCTTTGGCGTAGTTTTGCAAAACTTCAGGGTCGGGAACAACGATGCAAACATTGAAGGGCCGGTTCAGGCCGTAAATGACCGCCTGCTGGACAAAATGAACCAACCCGATTTCTTCTTCTAAAGCAACGGGGAAACAGAACTTCCCGTTTTCCAGTTTGTACTGTTCTTTGATGCGGCCGGTGATGTAGAGGAATCCGTCTTTATCCAATCGACCGCGATCGCCGGTACGGAATCCACCTTCGGGGGTTATGGAATCTTTGGTATCCTCGGGCCTGTTGTGGTAGCCCTTCATGACATTGGGACCGTAAACAATAATTTCGCCGTCCGTCGCGTCTTCCTCAACCACGGATTGATCTATAACGATCTTGACCTTCTCTATGGCCTTGCCGACACTGCCCAACCGGTAATCGAAAGAGGCGTTCATGGAGACTGCCGGTGATGTTTCCGTCAGACCGTAACAATCGTAGATGGGAATACCAATATCGAAAAAGAACTGGGCAATTTCGGGGTTCATAGCCGCGCTGCCGCTCATCGAGCCCATCAACCTGCCACCGAGACGTTCCCGAATCTTCTTAAAGACAACTTTATCCGCCAATTGGAATTTAAGGTTGGTCATGAAATCAGATTGGCCTTGTGCCATAAGTTCCCGTCTTTTTCTTGCCGATTCAATACCCATCACAAAGAGAGTTTTAGCCAATCCCCCGTCCTTATTCATTTTAGTCCACAGGCCGTCGTAGATCCGGTTGAAGACTCTGGGCACAGCGATCAAAAAAGTTGGCTTGATTTGAACAATATCATTGACAATTGTTGAGGGACTTTCCGCCAGGCCCATGGCGCCGCCAAGATGAATAAGCGCGAACAATTCGGCGGTCTGGCCGTAAGAATGGGCCCAGGGCAAAATGGCCAGGGTTACAACCTCGTTTGTTTTAAGTTCGGGATACATCTTAATGCCGGCCAATGAATTACTGGTAAAATTGCCGTGACAAAGTAAAACGCCTTTGGGGCTGCCGGTTGTGCCCGATGTATAAATGAGTTCGGCGATGTCGTCCGCTTTCGGCCGTTGGGGGGATACCGGTTTTGCCGCTCCCATTTTTTCAACCGCGGCCATTGAGTGCTCTTCCGGCATACGCCGGATTCCGCTCTGTGATGGTATGGCTTCACCTTCGGCATCAATGACAAATATATTTTTAAGAGTTGGAATATCTTTCGGGAAGTCTTTTATTTTTTCATAAATTTCCGGCTTCGAAACAAAGAGGACTTTCACCTGGCTGTCGGCAATGATGTATTTCCATATCTGGACGAGCTCCGCTTCATACATGGGAACAAAGCGTCCGATGCGTCCCCATGTGGCAAAAGCAGCAACAGGCCACTCTACTCGATTGTTAGCGATTATTCCGACGACGTCGCCGTTGTCAATTCCAAGTTGGGCAAGCCCTGCACGGAGATTGTTAATCCGTGTGCCGACTTCTTTAAACGTCACCCACTCGTAAACACCGTTTTTGTCTTTAGTACCAAACAGTCTTCTATCGGCAAATTGGGCAACGCTCTCTTCCCACCAATCAATCAGATTGTCCGGCTTGTCTAATGTCCAGGTATGCATTTGAAATTCCTCCATTATTTTACTTACACGCGGGGAATTCCATCCCCTGCGGGTTTTAAAACAATACTCCACCCCCCACAGGCTGAATTAATATAAGACATTTCTCTGAAAAATTCAACCGAAGCATAAAAGATACATTTTCAAGAATAAACCGGTCGGTAAAAGAGCTGCTTCCAACTGAAGGCAATCCTCCTTGTCATGTCGAACCCCCAGGGAGACATCTCTTTTTGTCCTGGATCCTTAAATCTTAAAACTTAATTACTTAAATCTTTGTCTTTCACTTTTCACTATTCACCCTTCATCTTGCACATCTTTTCCTAAACCTCCAATCCTCTAATCTTCTCATCATCTGCGTTTCTCCCCTTTCACATTTTATTCTTGCAACGTTTTTTATATAATGTTACTCAATAAATATTAGCTCCAAAATTTTCCCAATAAAAAAAGTAAAAAAATAATTTAAAAGTCTTTTGCCGTGAACATACAGAAACTTCTACAAAAGATGTTTTATGAAAAGAAGCTAAGCGCTAATCAATTGCGTGCGCTACAGGATATTCACTCCAAAAAGCTTTTTTCAGTACACCGGGAATTGCGATTTTTCCTCTACAACAGTACTTCGCCAATAACTGCTTGGCGGTCTTCTTTACCGGCTAGACATTAAAAAACACTTCTTCGATATCTATCTCAATTTTGCCGTTCACTTTCTCTGTATCGCCCTGCTTTCCGGTGTTGTTCAATACAAGATTTTCTCTCTCTATTTTCCCGCGTTGGTCTTAGCGTGCACTGCTCTTGTTTTCTATTCCGTTAACGTCCGCAAATTTCTTTATATGCTTTACGCCGTCATCTATGGCTATATAGGAATCAGCATTGTTATTATGGACCATATTCACGGAACTTTTTTCTTCTTTACTTATTTTATAATAACATCTTTGGTTGTAATCGGCTTGATCTTCATGATTTCGCGTAAGTTCAAGGAGAATGAATGAATTTAAGCTTATATTCACCCCGGCAGGAAGAAAATATTTACATCCGCAAGCAAACCAGAACATGGAAGCGTTCCGGCTTGATCACAGATAGTCAATTGACTGCGATGGATGTCCTCACCAACACGGATGTCCGCCAGACTAACATCTTTTTTCGCGTCATCTTTTTCATTTTTACTTACCACTGTGTCGCCGCGATGGTGGGTTTATTTGCATGGATTACAAAAATAAGAAGCAGTATGGCTATTTCATCTACATTAATAATTGCCGGTGTAATATTTTATTTTCTGGCGGAATACCTGATAACTAAATACCGTTTTTACAGACATGGCATTGAAGAAGCGTTGGCGGTATTTTCCATGCTTCTGCTCTGTGCAGGTTTATTTATCGGAGCAACAAATATTTTTTCAGGAGGACGATGGACACATCAGTATGCCATTTTTTTGTGTCTTCTTTTTGCCGTTAGCGCCTGTTGGATATATCTGAGATTCGGTTATTTATATGCGGCATTAATCAGCGTTGTGGCAACTTGCATTATCCCCTTTCAGCTATCCCTGCCACCGGCAGGTGAAAGAGTTTTATTGCTGATCGTCCTGTGCCTGATTTTCTTTTTGAACGTAATCTTGGTCATTCTATCCATTATTATTAACCGCTGGCTTAATACCGGAGAGAATAAAGCAAGAGACGGTTTTACGGCAGAAAACATTCTTAAACCGGAAAGTCACGGCATTGGTCTTGCCGATGTTGCTGCAGCTTTAACACCGATGGTAACCAACATAGAAGTGCAACAACAGGGGAAATATTTCGATGGCGGAACCTCCGGCGGCGGGGAAACTTCAAGAGGTTTTTAGTTACATTGTTTTCAGGAAGTTGTAATATTGCGAAAAATTCTATTAAATACAGATAATAAATAGAAATAAGTTATAAAATCAATACCATAGCAATTTGATAATATTAACATGACATGTTAACTATTTGTTGACAAGCTGATCATATGAAGATATACTTTAAAACAGGCAAGCTACAGAAGATCTGCTCGCAGGAGCGGGAAATGACGAAGTATCTTGGGACTAAAAAAGCCGGCAAACTAAAACAACGGCTGATGGAACTCGGAGCAGCTGAAACACTTGCAGATATTTCTCATTTGCCACCGGCACGTTGTCACGAATTGACAGGAAAAGATGCCGGCACTTTTTCTGTTGACTTAGAACATCCATATCGACTGTTGTTTATTTCTGCCGATGATCCAGTTCCTCTTTTAGCTGATGGCGGTATAGATAGAAAACAAGTAAAAGAAATTGAAATTATCGAGATAAAAGATACGCACTAAGAAAGGTTCAATATGAAGGCTAAAAAGCAATATGAGTTTCAGCCGGACTACGCAGTATGTCCGGGCGAAACACTTCAGGAAATTATGGAATCTTTTAATATGAGCCAGAAAGAGCTTGCCGTCCGTGCCGGACTGACGGTGCAATCACTCAACCGTATTTTCAAAGGCGAGCAACCAATTACCTATGAGAGCGCAAATCGGCTTGAACTTGCCACAGGCGTTCCCGCGCGTTACTGGAATAATCTTGAAGCTCAGTATCGTGAACACCTGGCCAAGGTCGAAGAACGAAAGGGCATGGAATCTGATTTACAGTGGTTGAAAACCATCCCGACAAAAGAACTAACACAGCGGGGATTCATTAAAAGATCAGATAGTCCGGTGGCACTGTTGCGCGAGACCCTTGGTTTTTACGGTGTCAGCAGCGTCAAAGCGTGGCAGGAAATATGGAATATTCCTGCTGTGGCGGCCCGTCGTTCTTCGTGCTTTGAATCACAGCCGGGCGCTGCCTCTGCGTGGATTCGTCAAGGTGAGCTGCAAGCGCATAAAATAGAATGTCAGGCATTCGATAAATCGCTATTCATGCAGGCGCTCCAGACGATTCGTAGTTTAACATGTGAAGCGCCTGAAACGTTTGAACCGGAGATGAAACGCCTTTGCGCCGAGGCAGGTGTCGCCATTGCCATGGTGCCGGAAATGAAGAAAGTGCCTTGGAATGGAGCGACGAAGTGGTTGTCTCCGCGCAAGGCAATGATTTTGCTATGCCTGCGAGGCAAAGGGGAAGACAAGTTCTGGTTTTCCTTTTTTCATGAAGCCGGACATGTTTTACATGACAGCAGGAAAGACCTGCTCATAAACGACGGAAGCATCCGCGACCATCGCGAACAGCGCGCAAATCAATTCTCGTCTGAATTTCTTATATCGTCTGAGTATAACGACGAGGTTCAGAATATTAACTCCCATGATGAAATCGTAAAATTGGCCCAACAATTAAGAATCGCGCCTGGCATTGTTGCAGGCCGATACCAATTTTTGACAAAGCGTTGGCATTACTACAAAGCGCTGATTCAACCTTTGCAATGGAAATTTCAACAATGATAGAAGGAATTACAGTTAACGGCGTGGACATGATTACCTGGGGCGCGGATGGGAGGATTACCGAATTCAGAGTCATGATTCGCCCGCTCAAAGCCATCAACCTGATCCACAAAATAATGAAACTCGAGTTTCAGAAACAAAGTGCACTGAAGCTCGTAAGTCGAATTATCCCCGAAGCGAAGCGTAGTGGGATTATGGGAGAGATGCTGGAAAAGATTAAATAATTAAAAAAAAGATTATTGAATATTCGGGTGGGAGAATCCTTTGCACCTTAAGCATTTAATTGTTGTATTATTATCAATAAATTGTATTATTCTAAATGATTATTTTAAATAAAGAGTGTGTCGACTATTGCGAAAAACAATTAAACTAAAAGCGATCGATTTCTTTTGTTCTGCAGGCGGTGTGTCATGTGGCTTCCGAAAGGCAGGCATTAATGTATTGGGTGGAATCGATATTGATAAAAAGTGTAAAAAAACTTACGAAAAAAACATAAAAGCCAAGTTTCTTCATGCCGATGTTTCTGTTTTGAAAAAAGAAAAGCTAATAAAATATTTTAATATAACGCAGAATCAGGATGATTTGCTTTTTGTAGGTTGTAGCCCCTGCCAATACTATTCAAATATTAAAACCGATAAAACAAAATCTTCGAAAACCAGGCTTTTACTGGCAGATTTTCAGGAGTTTGTTGATTACTATCGTCCTGGTTATGTTTTCATCGAAAACGTACCTGGCCTCGATAAGAAAAATGGAAGTCCACTTGCAGACTTTAAAGAATTTTTAACAGATAAAGGCTATTTTTTTTCTGACGGTGTTTTAAACGCAAAGCATTATGGTGTTCCTCAAAATAGAAGAAGATACATTTTAATAGCAAGCAGAATAAACAGGGTCATCACCCTACCTAAACCTGACAAAGAAAATATCAAAACAGTGAAAGATGCAATTGGTGATAAAAAAATATTCATACCCATTAAGGCAGGCACAATTGATAAAACACACTTCATACATACTTCTTCAGCATTATCTTCAATTAATTTAAAACGAATAAAGCTTACTCCGAAAAACGGTGGTGGTCGTATATCGTGGGCAAGAATCAAGGGACTACAGCTTGATTGCTATCAGGATCACAATGGACATACTGATGTTTATGGAAGGATGTTTTGGGATAAGCCATCTCCAACGATAACCACAAGATTTGATAGTCTTTCAAATGGCAGATATGGGCACCCTGATCAAGACAGAGCAATTTCGTTAAGAGAAGGTGCCACTCTACAGAGCTTTCCTCTGTCATATAAATTCTATTCCAAAGATAAAAATACAACCGCGAAGATGATTGGCAACGCTGTACCACCAAAACTAGCATGCAGGATCGCTAAAAGCATTTTAAATGGAGAGTGAAATGTCTACCGATAAGCTTGTTATGACTTTTGAAGCGAATACAATAAAACATCTTGGTGTTAAAATGTACTCTAATATGCCACCGGCGTTAGCTGAATTGATTGCTAATGCTTATGATGCGGGCGCAACGGAAGTTCATGTGCGCCTATATGATATTGATAATAAAAAGGTAATTGTGGAAGACAATGGCGTAGGCATGTCCTTTGATGAAGTAAATGATTTTTTCCTTCGAATCGGTCGAAATAGAAGAGATGAGAAACAAAAGGCGCCATGTGGCAGAATACCGACCGGGAAAAAAGGTTTGGGGAAATTAGCACTATTTGGAATTGGCGACACAATAAATATTACAACAACTCAAGGCAAGGAAGTAGTAAGGTTTAAGCTTGATTGGCAAGAAATCCTTAAGTGTAAGAACCGGGATTACGAACCAAAATTTGAAATTTTACCCAAAGGTAAAACATCAAAGGGCACAAAGATTATCTTGACCAACCTAAAAAGAAAAACAGGTTTTCCTGTTGCGGAATATGCCGAAAGTTTAGCAAAACTATTTAATTTTCAAGATACATTTGTTGTGTATCTATCATTAAACGATAGCAAGCCAATAAAGATAGACAACAAATTAAAATATGAAAATATCAAGCCGGAATTTGAATGGGATATTCAAAATATAGTTAAAATAAATGATAAAGACTACAGTGATAAAAAAGAAACTAGTGGTAAAATTGTTACTACAGAATTTCCATTGAAGGCAAATTTACGAGGCGTAACTCTTTTTGCAAATGGAAGAATGGTAAACAAACCCGAATTTTTCGGACCATCTGAATCAAGTCACTTTTATTCTTATGCGACGGGATGGCTCAATGTTGATTTCATTGATAACTGGGAAGAAGATGTAATTTCTACAAATCGTCAGTCAATTGATTGGGAAAACACTAAAACGGAGGAATTAAGAAAATACATCGCATCGTGTATATCAATCATTGAAAGACAATGGCGCGACTATCGTAAAGAAAACAAAAAGAAAAAGATAAGTGAAAAAGTAAATATAAATGTAAAAGATTGGATAGGGAAATTACCGGGACGTGTTCAAGAACAAGTTGAAACTATTGTAAATCTTTTAGATGATACACCAGAATTGTCAGAAAATACTCAACAAAAATCCATACAAATCATTCACCAACTCATTCCAGAATATGCTGATTACCATTGGAGGCATTTACATAATGAAATTCAGGACGCTTCTAAAGTTGATTATGAGAAAGCCGATTATTACAGAGCTTTTATTGAAGCAATGAAACGATATATTACTTCAACGAGAAATAAATCAGGTAATACGACTGTATCCGAAAACACTATGTTGGGAGAAGTATTTGGCAGGGGAAAACATTTGAGTGTTGCGAAGAAATACAAGAAACCAGATGGCACGAATTTTACGGACTCTACTTTAGAAAATATTGAAGAAGGTCAAAAACATTTATCTATGGGTATTCTGGCAGGGGGACGGCATCCGGTTTCTCATGAAGAAATATCAGACCTTAGAGAATCAGGGCTTTTTTCAGAAATGGATTGTTTAGATGCACTTAGTTTGCTTTCACATCTCGTCCGGCGACTTGAAGACGCTGACAATTTTTCATCTGTGTAATTTTGAATAATATAATCATTAAATAAAGCTGGATTTATGGATAATCAAGATAATAGTCGTCTGATAAATGTGCTTTTTCAAATGAAACGGAATAATCAATTTAAGAGTTATATTGATTTCATTCAATTCCCTTTTTACAGAAATTTAAGCTTAGACACCCGAATAAGTTTTGAATTTCCGTTAACTGTTTTCCTTGGTCAAAATGGGTGTGGTAAGAGTTCCACGCTTCATGCGTTATCAGGCGCACCCAAAGATAGAACACCATATGAGTTTTGGTTTGATACAAAAGTAGATCCGATAGAATACTATAACGATGAAAGAAAAAGACATTCGTTCTGGTATTCATATAATGATGAAAATGGCAACAAAATAGAGGTTGTTAAGGCAAGGATTAAAAGAAAGGATGATCCAAACTATTGGGAAACGAGCCGACCCCTCAGATGGGCCGGCATGACTAGCAAGAAAAGAAATGCTCCATTATTAAAAAATGTAATATATCTGGATTTCAGAAAAGAATTAAGTGCCTTTGATAAGTACTTTTATTTTGGTAATATCAAAAACAGTAAAGCGAGAAATAAGCAAGAATTTATTCGTAGAAAATCAACATCATTAAAAAAATTATTCGATGCTGAAGTAGCACTCATCAAGACGCGAAATAAAAACTTGAATGAATCTTTACACAATTTAAGCAACGAAGAGATCAAAAATATTTCATTTATTCTAGGGAAAGAATATCTTGCCGGTAAATCAATTAAACATTCATTATTCAGAAATGAAGGATATTCAATATTATTTAAAACTAATCATGCCAAATATTCCGAAGCTTTTGCTGGCAGTGGTGAAATGGCTGTTGTACGGTTAGTTCTTGAAGTATTAAATGCCCCGGCTTATTCTCTTATATTATTGGATGAGCCCGAAGTATCTTTGCATCCCGGTGCTCAAAGCAGATTACAATCTTTTTTATTAAATGAAATTAAAAAAAAGAAACATCAAATAGTAATGTCTAGCCACTCACCTATGTTTGTTGAAAGCTTACCGCCAGAAGCAATAAAAGTTTTTTATCAGAATCCTAATGATGGAAGATTTATTGTAAAAGAAGGATTAAATTATAAGGAATCTTTTTTTCATATACAATTCAATGAAGGAACAACAAAAAATATTTATGTTGA
>JQOA01000244.1 GCA_000753945.1 Smithella sp. D17
ATCCTTGGTCTGCGCTCTTTGTTCTTCGCTATTTCCGGGATGTTATAATTATACTGCGGACAGCAGGCTTTGCGCTGCGGAGAATCAAAATTGTGCTGCCATGTGCAAATCAGAAGGTTCTGCTCCTTCGTCGTGGAGTGACTGCTGGTCTCAGTCTAAAAAATAATTAACATGAATCAATAATGTTAATATCGAATTAAAATATTTTGTAACTACTCAGGTCGCCCCACCATGGAGCCACCGTAGACTGGCGAGTCGTATACACCTTTCCAGATTTTAAGCCCCCAAAATAAAATCATTTTCTGCTGAACTCAGGCGAAGGAATGTTGTAGTCTATGAGCCATGGCAGAAATCGGCGAGAACATCCGGTATCTGATGCGCGACTGCACGGGACGGCCGGTGGGCTGTGCGCTGTTCGGCTCGGCGGCGTGGAAGTGCGCGGCGCGCGATGCCTGGATCGGTTGGGCTCGAGCCCGACGGGAAGCAAACCTCGGTTTCCTGACGAACAACACGCGCTTTTTGGTGTTGCCCTGGGTGACGGTACCGCATTTGGCCAGCCACCTGCTTGCGACTTTGGCCAGACGCGTTCGCGACGACTGGCAGGCCAAGTATGGGCATCCAGTGCATGCGCTGGAAACCTTTGTGGATCGCGATCGTTTCAAGGGAACCTGCTACCGGGCGGCCAACTGGTTGCGGCTCGGCTCGACGCAGGGACGCACCCGCAACGATCGCAACCATTGCCTCCGCGCTACGGTCAAGGACGTGTATCTCTATCCGCTCAGCCCGGACTTCCGGGCAAGACGTTACGCATGGTGGCCATGCCGGATATTACAGTGCGTCGCCCGGTCGAGCGCTGCTCGGGCTGCGGACGTTCCCTGGCAAAACAGCCTCCGGACCGTGTCGAGCGTCGGCAGGTCTTTGATCTGCCCCATCCGAAGCTTTGGGTCACCGGGCAGCCAGTCTGAAGTCAAAACCTGCGCCTGCGGCTGCATCAACCGTGCAACGTTCCCCCCGGAAGTCGTAGCCCCGTGCAGTAGGGTCCCCGCGTCAAGAGCGCGGCTGTCTATCTGCGCAACTACCCGTTGCTGCCCTCCGATCGGCTTACCGAGATCATGCGCGACTTCTCGGTCCCGTTCGACAACAACCTGGCCGAACGGGATCTGAAAATGATGAAGCTGCGGCAGAAGATCTCCGGCACCTTCCGCAGCTTTGACGCCCTCGTAGACTTCTGCCGTATCCGCGGATATGTCTCCACGGCCAGGAAAAACGGCATCAACGCCCTCGACGCCCTGCGCCGTGTCTTTCGGGGAGACCCTTTCCTCCCCGCCGGCAACACCTCTTAGCCGCACTTGCTCGCCGGCCAGAACCCTCGCTGAGCATTATGACCTCTATCTGGATAATCTTCAGGCTTGCCAAAATCATCCTCATCCTGTAGATTAGCGACCTGAGTAGTTACATGTTTTCTTACCTTATCTGTCGTGAACTCGCAATGACAAATAAGCATTGATTTCAGAAAGTTGTCGTCAATTTTTCACGCATTCGTACATCATTATCGCCGCTGCCTGTGGCAAGCTCAGGGAATCGGCTTTGCCGATTCCGGGAATACTCCATTGTTCATCAGTCGTTTTAAAAATGGTTTCCGGCAAACCGTGGCTTTCGTTGCCCAAAAGCAGAGCTGCCTTTTTATGAACCGGATGGGGCGGTGAACCGTCGCGTACATCAGAGCCGATGAGAAAAAAGTGTTTTTTAATTTCCGGCAATGTGGCAGACAAATCAATATCGGGGATAATTGTCAGATAGAAAATACTGCCCATGGAGGCTCGCACGGCTTTAGGATTGGTGTAGTCCACCGAGTTAGCACTTAAAATTATTCCATCAAAGCCGAACCATCGCGCGCTACGCGTGAGCGCTCCGAGATTGAGGGGATTGTTGATTTCATGCAAAATCAAAATATTGCCGGAAGTTTTAGACAGCCATGAAGAAAAATTTTGTGCCTGTTTCATGCCGACTACAGCCATAATTCCTTCCGGTTCTCTGTCCTGTCCAATTTTTTGCCATTGGGAACGTGTGAGTTGATAAATGAGAATATCTTCGGCGGCTGGCAGTGCGAGCTTCTCCCAGTATTGTATTTTTTCGGGCATAACCAGTATTGCTTTTATTTGCCAGTCGCTAGTCAGTAGTTCTTCAACCACCTTGATGCCTTCGGCCAGAAAGATTCCTTCCTCTTGCCGCACCTTGGCGTCGTCAAGCCTTGCCCATTTTTTCAACTGCGCTTGAGAAGCGTTTAAATATTCTGTTTGCATAATATTACTTCTCTATAGTTATCTGAGGAATATCTTCATACTTTGTATCCGGCCAGATTATGGACGCTACAACCGATATAACAAGAATAGAGGAGATTACAATCAGGGAAGCACTGACCGGTACGTGAAAAAAATCTTCAATGAGCATTTTAACGCCGACAAAACTCAGGATTGCCGCCAGACCGTAATGCAGTAGATGAAACAATTTCATCAAACCGGAAATAGCGAAGAACAAAGAGCGCAGACCAAGGATGGCAAAGACATTGGAAGTATAAACAATAAAAGGATCTTTGGAAATGGCCAGAACTGCCGGGATGGAATCAACGGCAAACAGGATATCCGTGGTCTCCAGCGCCAGAAGCACCGCCAGCATGGGTGTGGCAAAACGCTTGCCGTTTCTAGTGATAAAAAATTTGGCTTCCTGAAATTCTTTTGTCACAGGAATAAAAAAACGCAGCATTTTGATGGCGATATTTTTATCAGGATGAACTTCCGTCTCTTTGTTCAACGCCATTTTGATGCCGGTGAAGATCAGGAATGCCCCGAAAATATACATGACCCAACTGAAGGCATTGAGGAGCGCGACGCCGGCAAAGATAAAGACCGCTCGGGTAATCAACGCCAGCAATATTCCCCAGAACAGCGCTTTGTGTTCATAGGAATGCGGCACGCTGAAAAACCTGAATATCAGCATGAAGACAAAAAGATTGTCGATACTCAAAGAATATTCAATGATATAAGCGGTGAAAAACTCCATCGCCTTGGAATGACCGTCACTATGAAAAAAGTAAATACCCGCGCAGAACAAGATTGCCAACGTCACCCAGAAAGCCGTCCAAAGCAGGGATTCCTTCATTTTGATGACGTGAACCTTGCGGTTGAAAACACCGAGGTCTAAAGCGAGCATAGCAAAGATAAAAACACCAAAAAATATCCACCACAAAGTCATTATGCAAACTCCTGCTTATTTTGTTGAAACTGAAACTTGTCTGCGCCACACGATGATAGTTATGCCTGCCATCATCATCAGCAAGCAAAGAACCTGTCCCATGCTCATAAAGCTTAAAACTAAACCAAGTTGATAATCGGGTTCACGGAAAAATTCGATAAAGAAACGCACAAAACCGTAGCCGCAAAGATATGTTCCCAAAAGCAGTCCGTCAAAACTTTTCTTTTTTCTGATTATCCACAGAAGAACAAAAAGAACAATTCCTTCGAAGAACGCTTCGTAAAGCTGGGAAGGGTGGCGCAGCCTGTGAGTTGAATCCAGGGGAAAATACATTCCCCACGGTACAGCAGTTACGCGGCCGTATAACTCGCCGTTGATGAAATTACCGATTCGACCGAAAGTGTAACCCAGCGGGATGGCCGGGCAGAAAAGATCAACGAAATGCCAGAGATTAATCTTGCTTTTGCGGCAGAATAATATAGTGGCAATAACAATACCAATAAGCCCTCCATGATAAGACATGCCGCTGAGTCCGACGAATTTAATTCCGTTGGAAAAATCAAAGGGCAAAATTATTTCCAGCGGATGTTGCAGATAATAACCGAAGTTGTAGAATAAGGCGTAACCGAAACGTCCTCCTAAAATCAAAGCAAGCATTGCCCAGACAAGATAATCCTGCACCGTTTCCGCCGTATATTCGTAATTTTCACTTTTAAGACGATAGATGGTCAGAAAATAGACGATGGCAAAAGCAACAAGGTACATCAAACTGTAGTAGCGCAGTTGAAATGAACCTATGCTGAAAAGAGATGGGCTCATCTGCGAAGGTAATTGCTGCCAGGCATTGATGAAAAATTCCATGATTTGTTTTTGTTTCCCCAAAATTTATTAAGTTAAATTAATTGATTTTGTCACTTCGAACGAATGTGAGAAGTCTTATGAAACAACGCTAAAAAGATTCATCGTCACTTCGTTCCTCGGAATGATACGGTATATCGTTTCGGGTTTCGCCTTTACCATTACACCCGATATGACATTTTTAATTTAGTATGTCTGGCCTTTGAGTTCATCGACGTATAACTCGGCACTGTAAATGGCATTGGCTCCGTCGCCCGTAGCTGTTACCACCTGCCGGAACTGTTTGGCGCGGCAATCGCCCGCGGCAAATATTCCTGCTGCTGAGGTGCGCATGTTTTCATCTGTTATAATGTAGCCGCCCGCATCCAGTTTTAAGATATTTCGGAAAATGTCCGTATGAGGAATTCGACCGGCAAATATAAAAACTCCTTCCGCTTCAATTTCGTTAATTTGGCCTGATTCAACATCGGCTACTTTTACACCGGTAACAAATTCCCGCCCGGTAACTTCAGCGAGTTTTGATTTCCAGACAAATTCAATTTTCTTTTCTGCAAAAGCCCTTTTCTGCAGAATTGCCGCCGCACGCAGACGGTCGCGACGATGAATCACGGTAACTTTTCTGGCAAAATGAGTCAGAAACAAAGCTTCCTGAATAGCCGTATCGCCGCCGCCCACAACAACAACATCCTTGTTTCTGTAAAACGGCCCGTCACAGGTGGCGCAGTAAGAAACGCCTTTGCCGGCAAATTCCTCTTCGCCGGGAACTCCCAGCTTGTTCCATTGCGCACCGGTCGCGGCAATTACGCTTAAAGCACTGTATGATTTATTCTGCACTACAATATCCCAGATAAATGGTGTACTGGTATTTTTTTTAATTGACGAGACATCATTGGCTTGAATTTCCAGTCCGAAATTAAGAGCCTGTTTTTTAAATAGCTGCATCAGATCGAAACCGTTGATGCCGTCGGGAATTCCCGGATAGTTTTCAATTGTATCGGTAATGGTTATCTGGCTGACCGTTGCCGAGCCTTCCACGAGCAACGTTTTCAGACCGCTTCTGGAGGCATAAATTCCTGCGGTATAGCCGGCCGGTCCGCCGCCAATAATAATCGTATCGTAATCATATTCAGGCAAATTCGCTTTGTTCACTATAACTTCTCCTTTGTCATTCCGTACCTGATACGGAATCCAGTATTTCCGTTAACCGGTTCCCGGCTTGCGCCGATGTAAAGTCTGGATACCGGCCTACGCCGGTATGACTAATAAAATTTTTCAAAGGCCTTAAAATTCTATTTTAATCAGGATAAATTGATTTTGTAAAGTCTAAAATAAAGTTTATTGTATTGTTTAATTGTGATAATGATTTCCCGGCTGGCGAAAGGAAATTTTATGGATAAACTAAAGGGTTCACAAAAAAAATATCTGCGCGCGCAGGCACACCATTTAAAGCCGCTGGTGATGATCGGCGCCAAAGGCGTTACCAAACAACTCATCGGCTCCTTGGATAATGCCCTGAATGATCACGAACTCATCAAAGTGAAGTTCGGCGAGTTCAAGCAAGAGAAAAAAGAAATCTCGGCGGAGATTGCCGGGGCGACCCAAAGCGAACTGATCGGCCTCATCGGCAACATCGCCATCTTTTACCGTCAGCACCCGGACCCGGAAAAAAGAAAAATTAAAATACCATAATCTTAATTACAGAGGCTTCTTTATATCCTTCTAATCCGGTTGGTCAATTTTATGCACGGCCAGGTATCGTTCTACGGCTTGTTCAATCGTCGGGAAGAAATTATCAACGCCCAGCCTGTTGAACAGGCCGTAACGCTTGAGCATGTCTTTTACCGGGCCTTTCATTTCCGCGAAAACCAAATCCATTCCCGCCTGATGCAGAGAGTTGTCCAGTTCCGCCAGCATGTCCGCTGCCGTGGTGTCCACATCGGTAATAGGTTCAGCCGTCACGACAACCCACTTGGTTGGTGTCGGAGCATCGGCTACAGCGCGCAGTATATTTTCAAGGAAAGTTTCCGCGTTGGCGAAAAACAGCGGCGCATTCCATCGGAAAAGTACCAATCCGGGAATAAGTCTGGCCTCCGGATGGCGGGAAATGTCGTGGTAGCTGTTCAGTCCGTCCACATGGCCTAGCACGGCATCATAAGGGTGCCATGCACGCCAGATGAAAGCGACTAATGCCAGACCTATGGCAATAAAGATACCCTTGATGATGCCCAGCGAAATTACACCCAGAAAACACGCCATGGAGAAAACGAATTCTTCCCGTCGCAATTTATATAAACGCGCAACGACATGAAATTCAAAAAGATAGATACAGGCGCAGATGACGACGGCGCCCAGCACTGCCTGAGGAAGATTTTTGAGCAGATTCGGAGCGAAGATCAATAGAAGGGCGATGCATAACGCCCCGACCAAACCGGTGATTTGTGTTTTAGCTCCCGCCGATTCGGCTACCGGTGTGCGTGAGGCGCTGCTGGTGACAGGAAATCCCTGAAAAAATCCTGCGGCCATATTTGCGGCGCCCAGAGCGATGATTTCCTGATTGCTGTCAACTTTGTGACCGGCACGCAGGGCGAAGGTTCGGGAGAGAGTGCTCATATCGGCGAACGAAACCAGAGCGATGGCCACCGCGGCGGCAAATAAAGCCTTGAATTCCTCAAAAGAAACCAGGGGAATTTGAAATTGAGGCAGTCCCTGCGGCAATGGCCCGACCACGGCAATTCCGGAACTTGCGGACAAATTAAGCCAGGAAGAGATAATTGTTGCGCCTGCTACGGCGATTAGTACACCCGGGATTCGGGACGTTAAGCTTCTGAAACCCAGAATCACTAAAAGACAGGAAAATCCGATCACACAAGACGTCCAGTTTATCTGTCCGTTCACTATACCTTGAATCAGACCGCTTGTTTCCTGTAAAAAATTGTTGCCGCTTACGGAAAAACCGAAAACTTTCGGCAACTGACCGATTAAAACTGTGAGCGCGATTCCGTTCAGGTAGCCTATGCGGATCGGCTTGGAAAGAAGGTCGGTAATGAAACCGAATTTAATAAGACCGGCTAAAATACACAAAGCTCCAACAAGCACGGCCAGCATTCCGGCGAGAGCGATGGCCTTATCGGGATTGCCTGCGGCAAGGGGCAAGATTGCCGCAGCGATGAGGCCGGCCAAAGCCGAGTCCGGTCCCAAAACCAGAATTTTGCTGGGTCCGAAAAGGGCATAAGCTATAAGAGGTATTATTGTGGCATAAAGACCATAAATAGCCGGCAAACCCGAAACTGATGCGTAAGCCATACCTACCGGTACCAGAATAGCGGTTAGCACCAGACCGGCAATGATATCATGGATGACCCAGTCACTTTTATAATTACTCAGTGTTTCGATAAGAGGAATCCATTTGGATAGACCACGGGGACGAGACTGATGAACAAAAATTTTAGCAGCGGGATTCTTTTCTTCCAAAAATATACCTCATCAAATGAATAGGTATTTATTCCTAATCATAAAAACTTTTTTGTTAATTGATTGTTTAACTGATGTGTTTTTAAAAATAAAGCAATTTTAATATGGAGTTAATTGCGTTCATAAATACGCTTTATATGGCAGACACTTCAGGAAATTCGAAACCTTTGTGTACAATTAATTAAGTAAATCAATATATTTTTACTTGACAAAAATAAAAAGAGGATTATTATAAAGACGAACCTGAGTTTCAAGCGGTACGTTTTTCCTTCTGATTGTCGACCATATCACCCTGTACGTTTTTGTTCATTTTACCCCATGTTTTAGATGATGTTATTGGTTATCCTTTGAAGTTACATAAGGAAGAAAAAAATGTTGGTTTCTTGAAAAAATAAAAGGAGGAGGAAAAATGAAAAAAATAATTACAGGAATCATGGTTTTATTTTTTGTTTTGGCTATAACGATTGTTCCGTTAACTGCAAAAGCTGAGATGCAGGCAATGACCGAAAATGAAATGGAAATGGTTACCGCTCAGTGGACCGGTGCTCAACTTATAAGCGGTTTAATCACTGGAGTTCAAAGTAGTTTAAACTACTTGGGTGTTAGCGATGCTCAATTTACAACCTTTTTGACCACAATAGGTACGTCAAAGTTGTTTACTTTTGTAATAAACAGACCACTGGTGAAAGCTATTACGCCAACTATTGAAAAACTTTTGAATACGGAAATACCGTGTACCCCCAAGATGTAAAAAAACATGAAGAGATTGACATTGTTCCAAATTTTGTTTAATTTTAAAATAAAAGCCCTCAATTGACAAGAGTTGGTGGAAAATCAATAGATAAACACCAGGGGGAAAAAGACCAGTCGGAATAATAGAATTCTTTCCTCATTAAAAGGAAGTTTTCGCCGGCATGGCGAAAACTTCCTTTAGAAGTGGTGCTATCTTCTGGTCAGTTGCCGGTATTTGATGCGGTGGGGCTGGCTGGCGGCGCTGCCGAGTCTTCTTTTGCGGTCTTCCTCATATTCGGAATAGTTGCCGTCAAAGAAAAGCACCTTGCTTTCGCCTTCAAACGCCAGAATGTGCGTGCAGATTCTATCCAAAAACCAGCGGTCGTGGCTGATAACAACAACGCATCCGGCAAAATTTTCCAGCGCGTCTTCCAGCGCGCGCAGAGTGTTGACATCCAGATCGTTGGTCGGTTCGTCCAGCAGCAGCACATTGCCGCCTTCCTTGAGCATGCGCGCCAGATGAACGCGGTTGCGTTCGCCGCCGGAGAGCGTTCCCACTTTCTTTTGCTGATCAGTGCCGGAAAAATTAAACCGCGAAACATAAGCGCGGGAATTGATCTGCCTGCTGCCGATGGCGATAATATCTTGTCCGTCGGAAATCATCTCCCAGATATTTTTATCAGGATCAAGCGAATCGCGACTTTGATCAACATAGGCAAGTTTAACCGTATCGCCGATTCGTATATCACCGGAATCCGGTTTTTCCTGTCCGGTGATCATACGAAATAGCGTGGTCTTGCCCGCGCCGTTGGGGCCGATAACGCCGACAATGCCGCCGGGAGGCAAGGCGAAGGTCATTCCTTCCACCAGCAGTTTATCACCATAACCTTTGTTGACATCTTTGGTTTCAATCACCAGATCGCCCAGACGGGGTCCCGGCGCGATAAAGATTTCCCGCGTGCCGGATTCTTTTTCCATATTTTTTTCCAGCAGTTCCTCGTAAGCGCTGATACGCGCCTTGGATTTTGCGTGCCGGCCTTTGGGCGACATGCGAATCCATTCCAGTTCGCGCTCCAGTGTTTTGATTCGGTCGCCCTCCGCCTTTTCTTCATTTTTCAGACGGTTTTGTTTTTGTTCCAGCCAGGAAGAATAGTTGCCCTGCCAGGGAATGCCCTGTCCGCGGTCCAGTTCCAGAATCCAGCCGGCGACATTATCCAGAAAATAACGGTCGTGAGTGACGGCGATGATGGTGCCTTCATATTTTTGCAGATGATGTTCCAGCCAGGCGACGGATTCGGCATCCAGATGGTTGGTCGGTTCATCGAGAAGCAGGATGTCCGGCTTTTGCAGAAGCAGGCGGCACATGGCGACGCGGCGTCTTTCGCCGCCGGAGAGAATCTTGATAAGCGTATCGCCGGGCGGACAGCGCAGCGCGTCCATGGCCATTTCCAGTCGCGAATCTATGTCCCAGGCGTCAAGCGCGTCGAGTTTTTCCTGCACGGCGCCTTGCCTTTCACAGAGTTTCGCCATCTCGTCATCCGACATCGGTTCCGCAAACTTTTCGTTTATTTCATTGTATTCGTGAATTAAATCCATGGTGCCTTGCACACCCTGTTCGACGATTTGCCGCACGGTTTTAGCTTCGTCCAGACGCGGTTCCTGCTCCAGATAGCCGACAGTATAGCCTGCCGACAGAATGGTCTTACCCGGAAAATCCGTATCCACGCCGGAAAGAATTTTCAAAAGAGAACTTTTGCCGGAACCGTTCAAACCGATCACGCCGATTTTAGCGCCGTAGAAATAAGACAGATAAATGTCCTTGAGCACCGGTTTTTTTTCGTAGATTTTACTTACTCCAATCATGGAGTAAATTACCTTGTTTCCTTCATTGGCCATAAATGTTTATTCTCCGGAAGCAGAACGCTAAATGTAAGGGAAGATGCCCTGAATAATTAAATTAAAATTTTTCTGAATATTGACTTTCCCTTGCAAGGTGCCCATGTGTCCGGGTAAAATCCATTCCAGATCAAGTTTGGAAAAAGCAAGAATGCTCTTCTTCAAAAGAGCGCCGTTGCCGCCGGGGAAGTCAGTGCGTCCGACGCTTTGATCAAAAACCACGTCTCCGCAAAAAAGAGCTTTTTGTTCCGGCCAGTAAAGGCCGATGGAGCCGGGGGAATGGCCGGGCGCAAGAATTATCTTGAAGGTCTGGTCTCCTAAAACCACATGGCCTTCTTCCAGCGGGAAATTCACATTCATCCGGGGGGCGTTGATTCCGAAAAGGCTGTACAGCTCGCCGCCGTCTCCGTGTAAAAACTCAATTTCTTTCACATGCAGGCCGATCTTGACTTTTTCCTGATCAAAAACTTCCGAGCCCTGAAAATGGTCGGGGTGCGAATGGGTATTGATGACATAACGAATGTCTTCTTTTTGGATGCCGTCGTCCAACATCCGGCTGAGCAAATCGGGCACATAGCCGGTCAGTCCCGGATCGATCAACGCGTTGACGTTGCCGCCGATAAAGTAGCTGTTGCAGTTATTTTCATAAGGCTTGGTCCATTCGTAAATATAAATATCGTTTTTTAATCTCATATTAATTTCCTTTGTTAAATTTAGCCGGAACAAAAATCCAGAGCAAGACGTATAATAATATACCTGTACCGAAACACAGGACAAGTGTCACAAAAAACAGACGCCACGCCCATGATGGAATTGGAGAACTTTCACCCAATCCGCCGCAAACGCCGCCAATCCATTTATCATTAGCTGATCTTGTTAGGTCCCGCAGCCAGTTGTTTTCTGTCATTGTTCTTTCCTCGTTCTTTCCTCATCGTTATTTTGCTTGTTTAACTTTTCTATTGGATTCTTTTTTACTTTCTTTAACGGGGAAAATCTTGTCCAGCGGTAAATCCACTGTACGGTGGCTTATTCCGATAATATTTCCTTGCTTATCCATGAGAATTAACGTCGGCACTCCGGTAATGTTATAGTTGTTGGCAACACTGCCGTCTGAGTCCAGCAGAACAATATAAGGGAATGAATTTTCTTTGGCAAAATGAGCAACTCTTTTGCTTGATTCGTTTATATCGATATAAAAAAATTTCAATCCGCGTTGGGCATATTTTTCATAAAGGGCTTTATAGAAAGGCATTTCACCGCGGCAGGCCGGGCACCAGGTGGTGCCGAAAAACATTACTACCGGATTTCCCTTTTGACTGCTTAGTTTAAATATTCTCCCCTGAATATCATATAAGGAAAAATCCGGCGCCGGAATGGAAAAAACACTTGGTCTGTATTCTCCAAAGGACAGAGCAAATGAAATACAGATCAGTAAGATCGTGAAAAATAACAACAATATTTTTTTATTCATCAACGCCTCGTTTTTTAAATTGATAAAACGCCCGCAGTATACAGGAAATATTCGGCCGCGCCAATTAATATCAATCCAAAAACAAAATTTATTTTTGTCATCCAAACTCCGGATCTGGGCAAGGCGGCAATAACCCCGGCAAAAGTGCCGACGATAATCAGCAATGTACCCATACCAAAGGCAAACACAAAAAGAAGAGTTATCCCCAGTAAGAAATTTGTCTTTACCGCTACGTAGCCCAGTAAAACAGCCAATACAGGAGTAGTGCAGGGACCGATAACAACACCGGACACGATGCCCACTAAAAAACTGCTTAAAAATCCTTTTTTATTACTGTTGGCCGATATCTTGATAAGCTTTTGCGGAATGGGCAGGGAGATACTGAAAACATCCAACATGGATAGTCCCATGATAAGGCATAAATTACCCATGATGAAATACGTCCATGGTGTTGTTTGCATTTGTCCGAAGAGTTTGCCCGATAAAGCGGCTACGCCGCCCAGAATGGAGTAGGTGAAAGCGAGTCCACCGACATAAAACAACGAAAGAAAAAATCCACGGAGCTTGGATGAAGAACTTTGCGCTCCGATAAAGCCGACTGTCACAGGAATCAATGGATAAGTGCAGGGAGTAAAGCTGATTACAAGTCCGCCCAAATAAGCGGCTAAAAACGCTAAAAATAGCGAATCCTGCAGGTATAAAGATAAATTATTAATCAGATTTTCAATCATTGTTCTTTTTCTTTGTTTTTTTTACAGAATAAGAAAATTAATTTAAGGCGTCAAGTAAAAAAGCTTTTCCCCAAAATAAAGTGTGTTTATTTTATTATCTATATTAAAAAGTATAAAAATGGCATACATTTTTTCAGCAGTAGATTCATGTTGACATTCGGATTTAATATGGCAGAATTCTTGCTAATATTTATAGTAGATGATAACTAAAACGAAAGGATGACGAAAATATGACGAACGAATATCAGGAATACTTCAAAGAGGAACATGAGATTCTTCGCAACTCAATCAGATCTCTTGTTAAAAAAGGAATGACACCGGAAATTGAAAAATGGGAAGAAGCGGGAGAATTCCCCAGGGAATTATACAAAATCGCCGGGGATATGGGCTTTCTGGGAATAGGATATCCAGAGGAAGTAGGCGGAACGCCCGGAGATATCTTTTTTAAAATCGTCGTGACTGAAGAGCTGATGCGCTGCGGCTCAGCCGGTCTTGTTGCCAGTCTCGGATCTCTGGACATTGCCCTGCCGCCGATAGTGCGTAGAGGCACAACTTTTCAGAAAGAACGCTTCGTAATGCCGGTTCTTAGAGGGGAAAAGATTGCTGCTCTTGCCGTTACCGAGCCGGGCGGAGGGTCGGATGTCGCCAGCCTGAGGACAAGAGCTGTGCGTGACGGTGATTTTTACGTGGTCAATGGAAGTAAGACCTTTATAACGAGCGGCGCACGGGCCGACCAGATTACCTGTGCCGTGAGAACCGGCGGTGAGGGCGCGCACGGAATCAGTTTTCTGATTATTGAATCTAATACCCCGGGATATTCGACAGGCCATCCCCTGAAAAAAACGGGATGGTGGGCATCGGACACGGCGGAAATATTTTTTGATAACTGTAGGGTACCGGTGGAAAATCTGATCGGAACAGAAAACAAAGGATTCTCCATCATCATGGAAAATTTCCAAAAGGAAAGGCTCATGCTTTGCATCATGGCCAACATGACGGCGCAGATTGCCCTTGAGGAATCCATAAAATATTCCGGTGAACGGACGGCATTCGGTCTGCCGCTGAAGGGATTCCAGGTGACAAGGCATAAACTGGCTGATATGGCCACCCTGGTGGAAGCAAGCCGTGAATTCACATACCGGGTTGCCGCCAGGATGAATGCTGGTGTAAATCAGTTGAAAGAGGTTTCCATGGCCAAGATATTCGCCTGCAATGTCAGCGACAAGGTTACCTATGATGCCGTTCAGATATTCGGAGGATACGGCTTCATGCGCGGATACCTGGTGGAACGCCTCTACCGCGACAACAGAATCCTTTCCATAGGCGGCGGGACCACTGAGATCATGAAAGAGATAGTTTCGGGCTTAATCATGTGATCTCCTCTTACATCGAATCCCGGCGAGGTTAAGCACGGAGCAGATCTGCCCATCACGGTGTATCCTCTTTTTGAAAACGCTTTAAGAGCTGAACGTAATCTCAGCTTTTATTAAGCTGTCCGCTGACAATCCTTATTTTTTTTCCTGTATCCCGGCTTTGGCGGCTCCTCGGGCGGTCCGGCAAAGATTTGTGCAATTGATACCCATTTGCCCGCAACATCCCCTTCATATACTATACCGGTGTCGATAACATTACGCCGCTGTGATACCAATAGACAGAAATCCTCTGCGGTGCCGCGGACAGTGTTTTCAGCGTCCTCTGGTCCCCATGTCCAAAGATCTCCGGACGGGCCGGTCAACTCAACTCTTACTGGTTCATTCGGAACTTCCAGTTGGCGAACAGAAAAACTCCATTTAAAAGTGGCTACTCCGAGATGGGATATAGGCTTGAGGCGATTGGTTGCCGGACGTGATATAGAAAACGCATCAACGATATCCTGACCGTGCGCCCATGTTTCCATCATTCGCGCAACCGCTGAAGACCGGGCGCTCATCGTGGGGCCGTACCATGGCAATCTGGTCTTTGGATCTAACGATTCATAGGCTGAAATAAGGTCTTTGCGCTCCTTACGCCACCATGAGAGCAAATCCGCAATGGATAATTTGCCTCCAACTGAATTTACTCTTTCATGTAGTTCGTCATAGTTTGTAATGCCGGAGAGCATATTTGCTGTATGTTTTTCGAACGCCTCAGCATCAGTTGCCGAAAGCATGGCGGCATTATCATAATATACCAGGTGACTGATTGTATCTTGTGCGGTCCAATCAAAAAACGGCGTTTTAATATACCAGTCCTTTTCATCGAGGCCTGAAACGATCGCATCAAGGGCGTCATATTCTTCTTGAAGATCGCGGATTATCTCTTTCATTAACAAATTCCTTATATATTTATTTTCACGTTAAAGACAAAAAACATTTGACTGTTTGCCGGATAGCTGTATCAGCAAAAATTTAAGTCTCCCTAATAAAAATTCCTGCCAAAGAGCTGCTTGCTCAGGCCAATGAGGTCCGACCATTTCAAAAGACCACCCTTATCGGGAGGAAATCCGGTACCCCAGATCATTCCGGCATCAATCATCCGCGGATCTTCTACGATCTTTCTATTGAGCAAGTCATTAGCCATTATTACCATGCCGGTGAGCAAAGCCATTTCAATTTCCTGTTCTGATAATTCCGCGGGCTCTCGTTTCGATATGAGCGGCAGTACTTCCGGATCCACGCTGCCGTCTTTCAGGAACATTCCCTTGCCCGATTTTTTCAGGCCGAGACGCCCCGACTCCACTATACTTTTAAGGGTTTCCTGCGTAATCCCCATCGAGGCAAATGCCTTATAGAGAACATCAATGCCCACTTCATCGATAAGCCTGAGCGGTCCTACAGGCATTCCGAATTGCACAAGAGCTTTATCGATTTTCTCGATCGAATTTCCTTTTTCGAGATATTCAATGGAATTGTAGAGATAAGGAAAAAGCAAGGCATTCACGACAAAACCGGGATTATCCCTGCAGAGAATCGGACGTTTGCGAATGGAGGCGGCAAAGTTCAGAAGATTATCAATAGTATCCTGGCTGGTCATTTTACCCCTGATTATTTCCACGAGTTCCATAATCCAGACGGGCGAAAAGAAGTGAGTGCCGCCGAAACGTTCAGGAAAAGTTACAAACTTGGCCATAGCAGCAACAGGGATGGAAGATGTATTGCTGGCAATGATGCAATCATTCCGTACGACTTTACAGAGTGATTCGTAGGCCTCTTTCTTCACATTAATACTTTCGAAGACCGCTTCAATGACAATATCCACTTCCTTGAATTCTGCTATGTATTCTGAGGTTGTGGTGATGCGTTTCATAAGATCATCCACCGTAGATTTCAATCGCTTCTTTTCTGCCATTCCCTCCAGAATCTTCCGCACGAAAGCCAGTCCCCGCTCATGAGCATCAGGGAAGTCTTTGACCAGCACGGGCATTTGCGTGTTGCGCAGAATATCGATGATAATGCCCCGGCCCATAGTTCCGAATCCCAGGATGGCTGCCTTTTTCAAAGGTTTTGGTGTGAAACCTTCAGTCATCATATTCCTGGGCTTGTCCGTCATTGTCTTGATGAAGAAGGTATTAATGCTGCCCTTGGCCTCTTTGGAAAGGACAGCTTGAGCAAAATATTTCTTTTCCAATTCCAGGGCCTCGCTGAGTGGAAGGTTGAGACCCTCTTCCATTGCCCGGATACAAAACATAGGCCCGGGGATTTCTCTCCCCTTTGTGACTTTTAAAACGTTTTGGCGGGCCATCTCAGCCACCGCTTTGACCTGGGAGAAATCATGTGCCGGTCGTTCCAGTTTGACTTTCCCGGCAGCGATCTCCCGGAGAAAAGACTTAGCTTCTGCAAGCAGGTCTTTATCTTGCGGTACTATCCGGTCAATGATGCCCGCTTCAAGTGCTTTGGGTGCCGGGAGGAGTGTGCCCTTTAATATCAACTCTATGGCGCTGTATCCAATAAGCCGGGGCAGACGCTGGCTTCCTCCAGCGCCGGGGAAAATACCGACCTTACATTCCGGTAAGCCGATCACAGTATTTTTGGCATCCGTGGCGATCCTCGCGGTGCAGACGAGGGCAAATTCCAGTCCGCCTCCCGCACAGACACCGTTTATAGCCGCGATTGTCGGAACTTTAAAGCCGCTGAGTCTATTGAAGGCATCATGGAAATAATCCAATCCCTTTTTAACAGAAGCCGGATCGTTCATTTGTTCAATCATCTTCAGATTGGCGCCGGCAAAGAAATTATCAGGTTTGCCGGAAATAAATATGTATCCGATGACATCTTTTTCTTTTTCCAGGACATTGAGGAATTCGCCAAAACTCATAATGGCCTCTTCTGTCCAGGTATTCATCGCTTCATTGGGCACGTTAAAGGTGACGATTCCTATGTTATCTGCTTTCTTTAAATTAAATATATTCGCCATTTTGATACCTCCATGTATTCAGCAATTTGATGGAACATTAAAAAAATCAGGCGTGAATCGCAGCCGTTTTTGATATGTTTATAGGTTAATTGCTCCTCTCGTTTATTTCACCTTGAGAATAACTGCTTCCCATTTAGTCAGACCGCGAAGCAAAATGGGACCATTTTACCTGCTGATTCCAGAGTCGCCGGTGGAAGACCTTGCAGCAAAGTCAACCACTGAAAGCATTAGCATGATTATTTTCTTATCCCCCTGATTATAAGCTTCATAGCACGATTGATCGTGGATCTGCGATAATCGACTTTCCCTTCTTCCAGCCTGTTTTCCTGGAATTGGATGATACCCATGAAGGTATTCCAGAATACAATTGCCGTCATTTTGGGATTGAGTTTTTGAAAAAGGCCCCTATTGATCCCTTCGGAAACAATGATCTCTAATTGGTTAAGATTAGAGATCATCAGGTGTTTGAGATGATCAAGCTTTTTGGGAGAAAGGAGGTTAGAGAAAACAGAGGCTTCGTAGCGCGATATGAGATGATAAGCATCAGGGTCTTTAAGATAAAATTCATAAGTGGCATCGGTTACTTTTTTTATTTTGATTTCAGGAGAGATTTTTTTCATGCCGGCTATTTTGCTCAGCTTTTTGGAAAGCACATCCAGGGATGGTTCGACCAGACTATAGTAAAGATCAATTTTACTTTTAAAATAGAGATAGATAGTTCCTTTGGATATTTCGGCCAGTTTCGCTATGTCTTCAATTGTTGTGGCTTCGTAACCTTTCTTATAGAAAAGAGCGGCGGCACTATCCCGGATTTGCTTAATTCGTAATTCTTTTTCCTTTAGTTTTCTTTCGTTGATGCCCATTATCCTATAAAATATCCTCTATAAAGATATGGAAACATAGAGAGAAAAACGCGTTCATTAAATGAACCTGTTCATTTCTAAACCCAAAAAGTGAGATTGTCAATTGGTTTTTTAGTAAGATTTCATAGATTATTTTTCAAGTTTAGCTACGAGAAGTAAAGTATTTGTGTACATATAAGGGTCTGCCGGCAGTTTTTTTGAATATATTTTAATAACTCGCATAAAGTCATTTAAAAAAAATGCTTTCCATGCTATAGGGATAACCTGTAAAATTCATAAAACCGTTTTTCAAAAACTTGTCAGAGATGGAAAATAAAACAAGTGCTGACGATCATGACTGAATTTCCTGTTACAGAGAGCACTCTGAAAATCGTAATAAAGAAGGACCGATAAACCACTTATAGATCGAAAGGAGGCTTTAATGAGAAATTTAAGGGAATGCGTACTTATTGACGGTGTAAGATCGGCAAATTGCCGTGCGCACGCGGAGAAGGGATGGTTTAGAAACATGATGCCGGATGTAATTCTCACATCAGTTTATTCTGCTTTATTTGACAAGGTTAAAAAGATCAAACCGGAAGACGTTGAAGCGGTTTATGTGGGTACCTCAAATCAGTCGGGTTGCCAAAATGAACTGGCGCGCTTTTCATGGCTGGCTGGTGGATTCCCGGAGAGTGTTCCACAGAATCACGTTAACATGCAGTGCCCCTCAGGGATGGCAGCAACAGAGCATGCCGCAAGGGCTATTTTAGCCGACGAGGGAGACATCTACATTGCCGCGGGGGTTGAAGACATGCAGCATGTTCCGATGGGTCATTCTATGGAATGGCCTAAAAGGTTGTTTGAAAAGTATAATATGAACGATCTTATGATGGGTGTAACAGCGGAAAAAGTAGCAGAAGTTTATAATATCAGCAGAAAAGACATGGAAAACATGGCCTACTGGAGCAATATGAAAGCCGCTCAGGCTACGAAGGAAGGAAAATTCAAAAGAGAGATAGTTCCGATAGAAGGCGAAAAAGAAGACGGCACAAAGTTTATGGTGGATACTGATCAATGGATAAGAGAAGATATAACCATGGAAAAAATGGCGACGATGCAGTCCCCATTTAAGCCCGGTGGTGTAGTAACGGCAGCAACCTCTTCACCGCTGTCAACCGGTGCTGCGGCCATGTTGCTGATGGAGAGGAATCTTGCGGATAAACTCGGGCTCAGCTATCATTTAAAATATGTGGCCGGTGCCATGGCAGGCTGCGATCCGCATGTAATGGGGATTGCTCCTATTCCTGCCGTCAAAAAAGTCCTTGCCAGAGCCGGTCTCAAGATCGAAGACATCGACATATGGGAACTCAACGAGGCTTTCTGCAGTCAGGCATTGGCCATTGTGAGGGAGCTTGGAATTGAAGAAAACGCCCCGTTTAAGAACGTAAACATCTGGGGCGGAGCCACCGCTCTGGGTCACCCGCTGGGTGAATCGGGATGCCGTCTTTCAGTAACCTTGAACACCATTATGAAGACGGAAAGAAAAGACGCCAGGTACGGTTGCGCCACACTTTGCGGCGGATGGGGAATCGGCAATGCCATTTTATGGGAAAATGTACATAAATAGATTCTGAATAAACTTGAATTCGCAAGCGCGGATTTCAATGTAATTTTCGAAGAAAGATTACGTTTTAATCCGCGCTTTTTTGAGGTTTTTAGAAAACCGTTAGAAGAGTAAAAAAGAAGGTTTAGAAGCATGTGCAGTAAACTCCTAAACCCTTGTTTTTTAAATGGTGCCGAAGCCGGGACTTGAACCCGGACAGGCGTACACCCACTAGACCCTGAACCTAGCGCGTCTACCAATTCCGCCACTTCGGCACGCAAAAAGTGCACTATACCTATCATCATCTTATTGTCAAGATAAAATGAACTTGAATTTAATCCCCAAAATGCTATGTTAACAAGCCAATTATCTTAATGGTTAGTGGAAAATAATGATTATATTTAAGGGAACAGAAAACATAACTGAAGATTTCCGCGGATCATTTGTGACGATCGGCAACTTTGACGGCGTACATCTGAGTCACCAATTCATTTGCCGTAAACTTGCTTCAGAGGCGAAAAAAGCAGTAACGAAATCGCTGGTTATTACTTTTGATCCGCATCCCAAGATGATTCTTCATCCTGGCATACGGCCATTTTATCTGATCACTACTTTGGAAGAAAAACTGAAATTGCTGGAAGATTGCGGAATTGACGGAACATTGGTAATACCTTTCTCCATGGATTATTCCCGGGTGACTGCTGAACAATTTGTCCGGGATTTTCTCGGGCAAAAGCTGGCTATTAAAAAAATTATTGTCGGCCATGATTACACTTTCGGACAGGGTAAAAAAGGTACCACGGATTACTTGATTTCCCGCGGAGGAGAAATCGGTTTTGCGGTTGAAGTAGTGGATGCCTTTAAAAGGGGAGAGAATATTGTCAGCAGCACACTGATAAGAAAATTGATCATAAAAGGCGATCTTAAAACTGTGACCAATTTGCTGGGAAGATGTTATAATATTGCCGGTATTGTAGTTTCGGGAAAGGGGCGAGGAGCAGGGCTTGGATTTCCCACAGCCAATATTGATCCTGAAAAAGATTTACTTCCGCCTTCCGGCATCTATGCCGCTTTTGTTAATATAGATGGAAAGCGTCATAGGGCAGCTTTAAATATCGGCGAGAAACCAACCTTTGCTGATTATACTTCTACTTTTGAAGTTCATCTGCTTGATTTTTCCGGTGATCTCAGAGGCAAAAGATTAAATACGGAGTTTGTGGAGAAGATTAGGGACATTATCAAATTTGATAGTCCCGAAATGTTGAAGAAACAGATTGCGGCGGACGTAGAAAAAGCAAGATCAATTTTGGCCCATTTTTGTCATTCCCGCGCAGACGGGAATCCAGCTATTTAATCATGTTGGGTGATTTTTTACGAGTCCGTCAATTTTGCTTGGAAATATTTAAACAAATAATTACAGAATTAGATGGAGGTTAGTAAAAAGATGTTAAGAATTGCTATTGTCGGCGCCACCGGGATAGTCGGTCAGCAGGCGATTGTCAGCCTGATCGGACACCCCTGGTTTAAAATAACAAAGTTGGTAGCTTCGGAGCGGTCGGCGGGGAAAAAATATATTGAAGCTCTTAAAGATGCCAATGGCTCTTCGCGCTGGTGGTGCACCGAAGAGTTGCCCGATGATATCGCTACGATGGTTGTAGAAGAAGCGGCTTCTTTCGATGCCAGATCGGTGGATATCATTTTTTCCACAATGGATGCGGGTGCCGCCAAAGAACTGGAACCGAAGTACGCCAAAACGACACCGGTTATCAGTACCGCTTCGTCGTTTCGTTATGAAGATGACACACCGATTCTTGTCGGTGGAGTGAATATGGATCACGCGGCATTGCTCGCGGTGCAACAGAAGAATCGCCGCTGGAAGGGATTTGTTTCTCCGAAACCGAATTGTACGATTGCCGGTCTGGTGGTTTCTTTGAAACCGATACAGGAGCTTTTTGGCGTCAAGCAAGTAGTGATGACTTCGCTTCAGGCCATGTCCGGCGCAGGAAGAACTCCGGGCTTATCCGTTATGGACATGACGGAAAATGTTATTCCCTATATATCCGGCGAAGAGCCAAAAGTGGAAACTGAGCCGCAAAAAATTTTAGGAAAGTTTACCGGCAAAAATATTAAGCATGCTCCTTTTGGCATTACGGCGACGTGTACCCGCGTACCTGTGCTGGACGGTCATATGGTGTGCGCTTTTGTGCAAACAGAAAAACCCTGTTCGCCGGAACAAGTGAAAAAGGCAATGATGAATTTCGGCAAGGATTTTATCGATCTTGACCTGCCCAGTTCACCGGCGCATCTGATTGATGTTACCGATGATCCTTTCCGTCCTCAGCCGAGAATGGACAGGGATAAAGGCGGTGGGATGACTGTTACTGTTGGACGCATCCGCAAAGATCCGATTATTGAGAACGGGATCAAATATGTTTGCCTTGCTCATAACACCAAGTTGGGAGCGGCCAAGGGCGCTCTGCAAACAGCGGAGTATCTGGTCAAGAATTATCTGAAACTGGTTAAATAATTAGAAAATGCTAAGGGTAAAGGATGATGCCGTTAATTTTTATAAAACTGACTTGGACTATTTTTAGAAACATGTATATTATAAAAAACCTTAAAAAAAACGACGCTCGTAGCATGAGCATGCAGAGAGAAGTATTTTAATTTGTGGAGGTGGTGTAGTGATGGCAGATATCCAGGCCGCAAAAATTCCGGTTATATTACTTTACAGCGTTGATCCGGACTGGACGAAGGAAGAAAAAGACGAAGTGATCCATCTTACGACTCAACTGGGCAATGCTTTGAGCGACACAGGGTATCCCCTGATCCTTGTTCCGATTGCGGATGATGATATTGCCGGTCATCTCGATTGTTTCAATCCCGCCGGCCATATCATTTTTAACTGGTGTGAAGGACTTCCCGGAATAGAACATAGTGAGTGGCTGGTGGTAAAACGGCTGGAGATGCTTGGATTTACTTTTACCGGTGCAGATTCCGATACGCTGGTCCTGGCGCATGATAAATACCGTGTAAAAGTCATCATGGATCAGGAGTGCATCCCCACGCCTGCCTGGCGTGTCTTTCATTCACCCGAACCGGGTGATTGGAATATATTCCCGGCGATTGTCAAGCCGATAAATGAACATTGCTCCATGGGCATTACACCGGACTCCGTGGTGTTTAATGCTATGGAGTTGAAAAATCGCATATCCTTCATTCTTGATAAATATTCCCAGCCGGCTTTGGTGGAGGATTTTATTGATGGGCGCGAATTTCATGTCTCCGTCCTGGGCAATGAAAACCTGACGGTGTTACCCGCCGCGGAAATGGATTTTTCTTTTTTCGGCAATGTCCAGGACCGGCTGTGCACTTACGAATCCAAATTTATTCCCGGCGCCGAGCATTATGAAAAAATCGAAACTCTGCTGCCTGCTCCCCTGACCATTAATGAGAACGAGGCGCTGGAACTGGTTTGCAAAAAAACTTACGTTGCTTTAGGATGCCGGGATTATGCACGTATGGATGTCAGGCTGCGGGATAACGTCTTTTATGTTTTGGATGTCAATCCCAATGCGGATATCAGCATTGACGCCAGCATGGCCTGCGCCGCTGAAGTGGCCGGCATCAGCTACGGACAAATGGGCAGCCGGATTGTCCAAATGGCCGCGCAGAGGCATCCGGTATTCGGCAGGCTGTTTAAATCCACTGGTGAGTAAAAAAAGAAATTATAGTGAACACTTTAATTTATTCATTTGTTCAACTCTTCGGAAGGAGAGATTCGTAAACTGCCAGATCGCTTGGTGAAAAACAGCAGAAAATTATCTCCTCTAACTTCAACGATGTTTGAATCACTTCAGAGGCTGTGTCCACGGCAACTCGAGCTGCCAGTTCAAAGGGATATCCATAAACGCCGGTGCTGATACTGGGGAAAGCGATTGCTTTAAATCCTTGTTGGTTAGCGATGGCTAGAGAATTCCGGTAACAGGCAGCAAGCAGGTCAGGCTCGCCTTTCTTCCCGTCCCTCCAGACCGGCCCCACCGTATGAATGACAAATCGCGCCGGCAATTTATAGCCTTTTGTCAGCTTTGCCTCGCCGGTTTTACAACCGCCAAGTTTTCGGCATTCCTCCAGCAGTTCTGGTCCTGCGGCGCGATGGATAGCGCCGTCAACTCCGCCTCCGCCAAGAAGCGATGAGTTCGCTGCATTGACGATTGCATCAACCGTAAGAGTAACAATATTTGCCTGAATTGCCCGTAATCTGACCATTGAATTTTATCTTTCTACCGCTTTTTATACTTTTAAAGCAATTTACTGTAACAATATAGCACTGGACTTGATATTTATCAATTTGAATAGGTGTTTCTGGATTGCAAGCCTGTTATTCCAGTTTTTTTAAAATTTCCTGCGCTACTATCTTGTTAAGTTTCCTGGAAGCGTGTGTGTCATTTATATTGACTATTCTTTCAGTAACAGGAATATCCTTTGCCAGTTGCGAAACATTTATGACGCTGATTTTGTTGGCGTTGAAAAAACTGACAATATCATTCAAGTACATCGAATCACTCATTCCAAGATCAGTCAAAAATGGAAATACAATTACGATAAGTTGTATAGAGTTTTTTCTGGAATAATCCATGAATAATTTAAGATCATCTTTGTGTTTTGATAATATATCATCATTTTTGTAAGCCTTAGTTAAATAAGCGATATATGACATGCCCAGATATTCTCGGGGAGAGAGAAAATATAGATAATTGAAAAGATAAGAACCGGAACCAATTAGTATTAAAAATTTGTTCATATCCGACGGAGGATTAAAACCGTCGAATATTAATCCGTTATTCATGGCGACACCTTCAATATCATTTCCACAGTATTGAAGTATTATTTTGTCAGGCTTAATTCTGGCCATATAAATAAAAGCTCTCATCACATCATATTCACTTCTTGAATCAAGATTAGGCTTGCCTATATTTATAACAGTATATTTCTTTCCTTTTTTGTTTAGTTCCTTTCCCGCAATGTTGGAAAATCTGTCATCCACAGATTTTAACCCATGACCGGCTGTAAATGAATCGCCTACAAACAAAACAACGGGGTTATTATTGTCAGGTTCCTTATCCCTGAAACCCAAAGAGTTAATCGGCTTCCAGTATTTGGCGTACCACAATCGGGATGCTAATGTGTAATCAGTGGAATGGGACCTGGGAATAAACATGAATATCGCTTCCAGTAATATGAAAATTACAAAAATTGAAAATAAAACAATGGCTGCGTTTGATATTATTTTATTCGTGAAACTCCAATTCCGAAAGCGAAGCGTAGCGGAATTGATAAGTTGAACAATCCCGCGAAGCGGAGGGTATGATACCCAAAGTTTGCTTTGGGGTTCATACCCGTGGGTAACTTTTGTATCTATGAAAATGATCTTGAATAATTGCAGGCTTTCAATGAGAATCAGGATAAGCAATAATAATCTGAAATAGACCGCTATTCCGGAGGGATAAAATAGCGGCAAAAGAAAAACCAATATCAGCAGCGCAATTATCATCAGGCTTTTGAATAATATTTTCTTCATAATCGATCGGTTCTAAATTCACCGTTTGTTTTATTGTTCTGCCAATGGGGTTTTATGATAAGGCGATTAAACTTGTCTCAGCAAGGGATTTCCTTGACAAATAAAATCTGCTTTCATATAGTGATTACTATGAAAAAGTAATAGGTGCAACAATATAAACAACGCTGTTACCGCCTATAAAGAAACTATTCTCATGTTGAACCCGGACTTTACCAGGTATTCGCTGGCGTTGGTTCAGGGCGATAAAATTATATTTTCTTCGCAAAGACGCGGCTTAAGACCTCTTTGGGATTGTCTTCAAAATTACCGGCAAACAAAAGAAAGGTTCATTTTGCACGATAAAGTAATCGGGTTTGCTGCGGCACGGCTCGTTGTTTATTCGGGAATTATAGCGGAGATACAAACGCTTTTAATTTCACAACCGGCAAAGAAATTTTTATACGAAAATAACATCAAAGTTGAAGCAGAAAAAACCGTAGCCAATATTCTCACGCAAGACATGCGTTCCATTTGTCACGGCGAAATCATTGCTTTGAACATAGCCGATCCTGATGAATTTTCCCAAAAAATAATGATGATGTTCGAGATTTCTAAATTTAATTATAAGCTGGACGAGCCAGAAGAATGATACTTCGTATTTTAAGGAGCAATAAGCGATCGAATGTCAGAGGTAAGAATCCTCTCCCCCCTATTATCTATTGACATTCAACTACAGTTCGCCTACACTCCGTTCCCATAAAAGCAAGTTCTCGTCAAAACAAAATTTATTTCTATTATTACAATTTAAATATTTTGAGGAGGTATTATCTTGAATTTCAATCTCTGCAAAAAAATAGTAGAAAACATTTCGCGCGTGATTGTGGGTAAACAAGAATCTATTGAGCTCCTTCTGGTTGCTCTTCTGTCAGATGGACACGTTTTGATTGAAGACATTTCAGGATTAGGAAAAACATTGCTTGCCAAATCTCTGGCTAAAAGTATTGGCGGATCTTTTAGAAGAGTCCAATTCACACCAGATCTGCTGCCCGCAGATATCACGGGCTTTAATATTTACAGCCAGCAATTGGGGCAATTTGCCTTTCAGCCTGGACCCGTGATGACCAACATTCTATTAGCTGACGAGATTAACCGCACAATTCCCCGCACTCAGTCCAGTCTCCTGGAAAGTATGGAGGAACACCAAGTCACCGTAGATGGCAAGACCTATCCCTTGCCTAATCCTTTTTTCGTCATGGCTACTCAGAATCCAATTGAACTGGATTTATTCTTTTTATTGCCTTACTAAACGGTCTGAGAGATCTGGTTATTTTAACCCTCCTCATCTTAGGTTTGGTCTTATCCTTGCCGCTCTAAGAATTGTTTATGCCTTTAACACTTCATCATACTCTTTCTTTAGTCAAACCTGGCTAATAGAATTCTTCAATACCATGAGAAGTCCTCTGGAATGGCTTAATCTTATTCTTGTCCTCTTTTTGTCCCTCATGTTATGGGTCGGAGGTATAACTCTTGCCAGGAGACCAAAGGCTTACGCCACTCTTTCTTACCGTTTCGATCTGGGCAATTCAGGCAAATATTGTTACTCTTACGGTTGATGCAAT
>JQOA01000245.1 GCA_000753945.1 Smithella sp. D17
GTTTTCATTACCCTGAATATACAATTTGATACCGGCAAAGCAATCATCAAACCGAAATATCACAAGGACATTAAGAGAATTGCCGATGCAATGAGCAAATATCCCTTAACGTCGTTGATTATCGTTGGACATACGGATAATGTCGGCAAAGAGTTGGTCAATGTTAAACTATCGTATCGGCGTGCCGCTAATATAAAAGCATATCTTGTCCGGCAGTTTGGTATCGACAGTTCACGCATTCGCGTGATCGGGTATGATTACCAAAAACCTATCGCCAGCAACAAAACGAAGGAAGGAAGACAAGCAAACCGCAGAGGCGAAACCCAAATTGAAACTAATGTGTCCTCTCCTGTTGTATATTCTTTTTTTGAAGATTCCGATCTTCCTAAAGGCGGCTTTTCTATAGTAAATCAAGAATCAATTGATGAAAAGATTAAATCGTTTAAAGAAAAATATGGGCCAACAGCCTATGCTTCAAAAATAGTTAAAGCGCCTACGCTGGAACTTTATAAAATGTGGAGCGGGATCTTTTCTCACTGTGCCATTCGTATCGAAACAGATCCACATTCATTTTATCAGATTGAACTGCAATCTTTGTCTGATTTAAAAAAAGCGGGCATGAAAGATTATCATCAAAGCGGAGCGGCAATATCTTTATTAGGGATGATCAGAGATCAAATGGATATTGTGGAATTTTCCGACAAAAATGAACGAGCAAAACTGGATAGTAAAGGACTCAATTATGCAACAATGCCAATTTGTATTGATAATAAATCCACCAGAAAAACAACTCAATGGTATCAGGATTGCCTGCGTAGATATGCTGGAAGTTACAATCCTGAAAATACGCTAAAAGCCGGGAAACGGACAAAAGTATTCGAATATAATCCTGTAACTCATAATTGTTGTAACTTTGTAGAAGAAGCCCTGCAAGCTTGTGGATTAGAACATTGTTTTGACTTGGGGAAAAGCACCAGTCTTTATCACGAAACCGGTCCGCTGGAAGAAAAAATAAAGGAATAACCGGCGCGCTTCACCAGGTTTGTGCCTAAAATTATTTTAACATTCAAGACAGTACTTCTCGTACTCCCATCCATCAGAAGCAATATCTGATTAAATCAAACGGTAAAAAATAAACTTGACTTTTATATTTCTTCCATATAATGATACCATCAAATGATGGAATCATTATATGGAAGAAGGAAATGGGAGCAACTTCGAACTTGTGGGCCTTTGTATTAGTTTCAATAAATTCATAACACGTAAAGACAAAGACAGAAAGTTATGGTTCTTCATGAGCAGTTCTGTTCCAAAAGACTGGAGAAGAGGTGAATCCCCTTCGAGTACGTTTTTTTTAGTATCACGCCGTTCACACGGCGGTAGGATAGTCAATGTTGCAAATCAGTTATTTAGAGGGGAGCGGTTTATTTAATTAAACAGGAGGTATTGAATGCGAGATGTATTTATTGTCAGTGCTGTCAGAACGCCGGTTGGCAGGCGAAAAGGGTATTATCGTGAATACATAGCCCCGGAACTGCTTGCTCTTGTACTTAATGAGGTTGTCGAACGCGTCCAACTTGACGTAACTCAATTGGACGATGTCATCACCGGATGCGTGTACCAGATCGGCGAACAGGGATTCAACATTGCGCGAATGGGTGTTCTATCATCACGGCTTCCGGTGACGCTGGGAGGTATCAGTGTGAACCGACAGTGCGGGAGCAGCCTTTCCGCGATACAACTTGGCGCGGGAATGATAGCCGCGGGGACTATGGATATGGTAATTGCCAGCGGCTGCGAGCTCATGTCCAAGTATGCCATCAGCTCCGACGTGCAAGGTACGTTACCCAACGGAGAGAATGCGGGACATCCAATCACACAATTATACTTGGACCGTTACGGCATGCCGAACCAGATGGTTTCCGCTCAGGCCATAGCCAACCAGTGGAAAATAACCAAGGAAGAGTGTCAGGATTTTGCCATCGCGAGCCACGAAAAGGCCTTAAAGGCCACGAAAGAAGGCTATTTTAAAAAAGAGATCATGCCTGTGCGGGGACTGGACAAGGACGGTAACAAAATCCTTTGCGATACCGATGAGCCGATGCGTGCCGGAGTTACCAGGGAAGGACTTGACAGTCTTAAGGTATTGCCCGGAACCGAGTGGATGACGGCCGGTCTTTCCAGCACAGTTACGGACGGGGTGTCCGCGATTTTGCTCATGAGCGGTGAAAAAGTGAAGAAACTGGGGCTGACGCCGCTGGCTCGCGTCGTGGCCAACGACGTAGTTGGCTCCGACCCTAAGCTAATGCTCACCGGCCCCATGACCGCGACGCCGAAAGTGCTCAAGATGGCTGGTTTGAAAACTGGACACATCGGTGGATGATCTTGTGGATGGTATTATGAGGACAAATAATGGTGCCTTTGTAAAAGACGGTCTCCCCGGTGCTCTGCTGGTGATTACAGGTCTGACCGAACTGGCGCCTACAGATTATATTATTTTAACATGAGACAAGTTGTTCAAGCAAAAATAGAAAAATAAAATAGAAAAATAAACTTGCAAACGATGGAAGCGTACTATAAAATAAAAGACATGAGAACAGCTCTCGAAAAAGCCCGCAAAGACCCTGAATCGATGAAGGCAAGGATCCTTGCCGCTGCGCGTATCGTGTTCGGTGAATACGGTTTCCACGGTACCACAACCAGGATGCTCGCCAAGGAATTTGGCATCGACATTTCCACACTGCACTACCACTGGGGTGACAAAAAGGACCTCTATGAGGCCGTCATCCTCGACATGAACCGCGACTTGGGACGTGAGCTTAGCGCGGTGGAAAAAATAATCCATGGCCGTCCGCTGGGGGAACGTATAAAAATTGCCATAGCGTTGATGACGGACTACCTGTTCGCCAATCCCGAAGTATCGAATCTCATGTTCCATCGATATTTCAGCAAGACAAGGCACAATATGATAATTGATTTCAAAGTCCCGGAATTCACCGGCGACATTGCCCGCTCAATGGGTTTGACAAAGGATGCAAAAAAAACACCTCCCAGAGGCATGCTGGAGGTCCTGACAGTTATGAACGGCATTCATAATTTTGTCTCCGGAGAAAACTTCTTCCGTTCCATGGTCAAACTCAACCATAAAGAGTACATCGAAATGGTCAAGGAGACCCTGCAGTTCGTCCTCATCCCGGGCTTCACAAGCAGAGAAGAAAAGAAAAGTCAGAAGGTTCGAAAAATCCTTAGAATCGGCAGTTCAAGGGCGCGATCAAAATTATTTTGACATACGATACAGTACTTCTCAAACGCCCTTTAATCAGAAGCAATAGCTAATTAAATCATACATTAAAAAACAATAATAATAAAAAACCCGTGTAAAAACGGGTTTTTTATTTGACATACAAACAAGATTTCCTTATATATTTCAGCCATAAAAAAGCGCTATGATACGCTATACATTACAGAAGGACTGAGGCTATGAAAGGTTTGTTCGCAAGAAAGCCGTTACGGCTTATCATGGCGGAGCCTGAGGTTGAACAACATCAACTAAAAAGAGTGCTTGGACCGTGGGGACTGATCAGCCTTGGAATAGGTGTCATTATCGGTGCGGGAATTTTTGTGCTGTCAGGCCAGGCTGCGGCAACTTACGCCGGTCCCGCCATTATACTTTCCTTTGTCATTTCCGCGTTCGGATGTGCTCTGGCCGGCCTGTGTTACGCCGAATTTGCTTCGATGATTCCAACTTCCGGAAGCGCTTATACCTATGCATACGCTACTCTGGGCGAATTTATGGCATGGATAATCGGCTGGGATCTTGTGCTGGAATATCTTTTCGGAGCGTCAACAGTTGCAGTGGGTTGGTCGGGATATGTGGTGAGCTTTCTGAAAGATTTTAATATCAACATTCCCGCAATTTTCTGTCAGTCTCCGTTTTCCTATTCAGTTACGGATGGCTGGAGTACGACCGGAGCAATCTTGAATTGTCCGGCCATTTTTATCGTGGGAATGATGACAACACTGCTGGTTATCGGCATTCGCGAATCGACCCGGGTTAACAATTTTATCGTACTTGTCAAACTGACAGTCATTGTTCTTTTTATCGGAGTGGGAATTTTTTTCATCAGGTTTGCCAACTGGACGCCGTTTCTACCCGAAAATACAGGTCAGTTCGGTTCGTTCGGCTGGACCGGAGTAATACGCGGAGCGGGCGTAATCTTTTTTGCCTATATCGGTTTTGATGTGGTTTCTACCGCAGCTCAGGAAGCGCGTAATCCTCAGCGCGACATGCCTATCGGCATACTGGGATCGCTTGTTGTCTGCACGATTATTTTTATCCTGATGACAGCCGTGCTTACCGGCATCATAAAATATACGGAACTTGCCGTTCCGGATCCTATCGCTGTTGCGGTTAATGCCGCAGGTCCCGGTATAGCGTGGCTCAGGCCGTTCATTAAAATTGGCGCTATTGCCGGATTGAGTTCCGTAGTTCTCGTATTGCTCATGGCTCAGCCGCGTGTTTTTTTTGCAATGGCGCGGGATGGTTTGCTCCCCAAAGCATTTGCCCGTGTACATCCGCGTTTCAAAACGCCGTACGTACCGACAATTCTGACAGGATGTGTCGCGGCAATTATATCAGGCCTTTTTCCCATCAATATCCTCGGAGAACTGGTTTCCATAGGAACCTTACTGGCCTTTACCATTGTATGTATAGGCGTGCTTGTTCTGCGCTATCGTCATCCGGAATATCCACGTGTTTTTCGCACACCGTGGGTGCCGTTTGTTCCTGTTGCGGGTGCCATCGTAACTCTTCTTCAGATGATATTTCTGCCGTTTGATACGTGGCTTCGTCTTATTGTCTGGATGGCAATAGGTTTTTGCATATACTTCTTTTACAGTCGAAAACACAGCAGATTAAGAATTTTATCACCGGAAGAGTAATAAAAAAGCCGGAAACGGAAGCGGGTCTTAAACATTATTTTATAACGCTATTTTATTTAATTGACTTTCCAATCCATTCTTTATTATATACTCGCATTATTAATCTGCTCTCAAAGTTGTAAAATCCATCGATTTTGGATTCGTCATGGCATCGAAAATCATTTTAGAAAGATTTCTCTGGTTTCACAGCGAAATCAAAGACTTGAGCAATAAAGTTTCAGTCCGCAATATTGAATATTCCAAAACAGAAGTTTGTCTGTGCTTTTCCAAAGATGTTTCCTCCTGGATTGCCGGGCAGGCGTGGCATCCGGCGCAAAAGACTCGCACGGAAAAAAATGGCAGGCTCTGTCTGACAATTCCGGTGGCCGATTTCCGGGAAATCAAACGCGAAATACTCAAATACGGTTCGCAGGTCGAAGTGCTTTCGCCCAGAGAGCTGCAAAACGAAATAAGAAAAGAAATAGAAAAAATGGGGAAGGTTTAAAAATGAATGTTATGAAGAAAATGTTTACCGTTTCAGAAGCGAAAAATCTGGAGAAACTTCTAAACAAAGTTGAAGATCGCGATGACGCCCTTTATCTGGAAGAACTCCACGGTTTTCTTTATGGTCTGGCCATCACGCCGGAACCGGTCATGTTCAGCGAGTGGCATCCCGAAGTTTTCGGCGAAGGTAGTCCGGTATTTAATGATGAACAAGACGCGCAAATGAGCATCCAATGTCTTATGTCTGTGTATAACCGCATGATGTCCGAAAGCAACCAGGGCACGCTTCACTTCCCCTTCAATTATGACAAAATGTCCGACGATGATTTTGATTTGATTGATGGATGGGCCTACGGCTTATATCTCGCTTTAGCCCTGAGACCGCATATCTGGGGCATGACAAAAGAATATGCGGACAAAACCGACGAAGACATTCCGGAAGATTTGCAGGTTGTAATTGTTGCCTGCTGCGTCATAACCGCCGTTGCCTTGCCTTATGAGAGGGAAAATATCTATGAAACGGAACCGGATGAGTCGCCACTAACCGAAGAAGAGATGGAAGATGAGTTGTATGCCCTGTTGCCGTTGAGCGTCGAAACAGTTCAAAATCACGGCGAAAAACTTCGCAAGGAAAAGTTTCCGGGCAACATTAATAAGATGTCTTGTTCTGATACGAAAGTAAAAACAGGACGCAACGAATTATGCCCCTGCGGCAGCGGCAAGAAATACAAAAAATGCTGCGGGATAAATTAAATAATATTTTCTCGTCAACATGAAGGAGATTGAGTGTGGGTTTTAAGGAAAAGGAAACGGTATTGATCGGGATAGACGACTACATGGCACTGTATTCTCCGTACATTAGTCCTGGGATAATCCTGGAGATCCGGAGGGATTGTCTGGATAAACCCCTGGTGATTGAGGCGGTATCCAGAAGGGTATTCCCCGCTCAAGGCTATCGGAAAGGAACCGCTCATGAGGAAGTCTGGCTGATCATCGAGAGAAGAAAGAAGGATGAAGGGGAATATGAACTCCGGTACTTCTTCAGTAATATGCCCCAGGACATGCCGGCTTTGGAGATGGTTCGTCTCTTTCACGAACGGTTCTGGATTGAGCAGGGCTACCAGCAATTGAAGGAGGAACTGGGTCTGGATCACCATGAGGGCAGAAGCTGGACCGGCTGGCGACGGCATGTGCTGCTGGTCATGCTCGCTTTCGGTTATCTGACGCTCCAGCGCATACAGAAAAAAAACGCGAACAGCAGAACCTGTGGTATCGGAGAATGGGAAGGATAAAAAGCAGCCTTTCCCAATGAATCCATTTTCTTGATGGTGATGTTTGCCTCTACCGTAGCACAAGCAGAAGTAAATGAAGACTCTTTTACAGTCGCGCCCCTGGCCGGAGGGTATTTTTTTGAAGGTAATGAGAGCAGGGAAGACATATTTATTTTTAGTTTACGTACCGGTTACAATTTTACGGAAAATATAGGCATTGAAGGATACTTTCATTATGGAGCTTGAAGATATGACAAACGAGCCCTGGCAAAAAATAGCAGTTTACGGCATCGAAGGTATATACCATTTCTTTCCGGAAAGCAGTTTTGTACCTTTTGTGGCAGTAGGCGTTGGAGCAAATCGTTATGGCTTAGGTGAAGGAACTATACATAGCGACATAAATAATTGCGCATAGCATGCATTTGTGTTATCCTTGAGAAAATTCAAGGAGGCGAATACACAGCAACAGGGTTCACGCTGTGCCATGTGGATTCCTCCAGAAAACTTGGATCCCGTGGTGTTGCACGCTCCTACTCGCAAACAGATGGCTATTTTTGGTGCAGTTTGTCCGGCCGATGGTCGAATGGTGACGATACCAGCAGAAACCTTCGACACGCAAAGTTTTCAAGTCTTCTTGAGTCATTTGTTGCGCCGGAGACGTCATGGATGCAAGATGGTGGTGGTACTCGACAATGCCCGTTGGCATCATGCACGAGCCCTGCGCTGTTGATGGCTCAGCAAACATCGTCGTGTCTTGCGGCTGGATTTCCTGCCACCCTACAGTCCCGACCTGAACCCGGTGGAACGGGTTTGGAAATTGACCCGCCGTCTGTGCACGCACAATGTCTATTTCCAGACTCTTCAGAAGCTGGTTACTGTTATTCGAATACAATTTGCAAAGTGGTTCCAACCCCATCTCCAGTTGAGCCGATTATGCATAATTATTTAAGACGCTATGTATAATAATGGTTCTACTTCGTCAC
>JQOA01000246.1 GCA_000753945.1 Smithella sp. D17
TTTATTGAGCGGATCTGTTTTGGATGTAAGTAAATTACGTTTATCGTAGATAAAACTTGTTGTGGAACCAACCTGATCGGTCAGACCGGTCATGCGGCCAATGGTGTCATACGCATAGGTTATTGCCGGATGTGCGGCGGTTTGGGATGACAACGGATTGCCGTAAGTGTCATAGGTGAATGTTGTGACTGTGAGGCGCGGGTCTTTCACTGTCTGTTTAAAACCATTGGCGTAATAAGCGCTCTCGGCTTTATTCGTCTCGGCATCGGTTACATCCAGCAGATGATATTCACTATCATAATTATAATGGGTGTAATGATTCAATGCATCTTTCTTATCAGTCAGCTTGAACGGGTACTGGGTATCATAAATATTTTCGAAGAGATAATTAAGGGCATTGGTAATTATTTTCAGATTATTATTGCCATCGTATTGATACGTTGTTTCATTTTCTCGCGGATCAACCACTTTGATAACATGATCCTGTCCGTCGTAGGTTTTGGTTGTTTTGTTGCCCAGGGCGTCTTCGGTAGCGTATTCCCGACCTTTTTTATCGTAGTAATATGTTATTGCTTTCCCATTCGGGTCTTCTTCCTGGTTGCGATAACCGGAGAAATAAAAGTTATAAGTAACTGTGCCGCCGCCCTGACGGGGCACGGTCTGTGTTTTCACCCGGTCTAGGCTATCATATACGTTAGTAGCAGTTGTGATGTTCAGCGGGTTTTTCAGCGTTGTCATCCGGTGACTGGTATCGTAACCGTATTGCCAGAGTTTTCCTTCGGCATCGGTATAACCCGTCAAATTATTATTGGCATCGTAAGAATAAGACACCGTTCTTACAGGACTTGCGGAATCGGCAATTGAAGTTATATTGCCGCTTGTGTATGTAAGCGTGAGGGTGCGACCAAAAGCATCGGTTACTTTTTGCAATGTCTTATCTGCATTGTATGTGAAAGTTGCGCTGTTTCCATCAACATCAACTGCCTGACTGATTTTTTTATAGGAATTGAAATTCATCTTTGTGCCGAATCTTTCCTGCAAAGCAAATGTACCATCACCATTCTTAATCAACTGAGTGGTAATGCCCGGAGGTGGGACATAAGTGTTGTCTGCCAATTTAATATATTCCATCACCTTATTTCCCATATTTATCGTTACGGCATTATCTGTGAGTTGATCAATGCCCCATTTGGCAGTTAAAACCGCAACCATCCAGTTTTCTATGTTCTCGGTCTGCCTCATTAAATCCAAGCAGGTATAAATAGCCACCAGCATGCCTGCTGTATCCACCGGCTGGCGGCTTCCTAATACCGGTTCGGCATGGCTGAAAGTTTCATGATAAATATTATAATTGTGGTTAAAACCATAACCCAAAGTCTGTTTTATCAGATTCTTATTGCTGTTATAGGAACGCGAAAACGCCAAACCAAGAGGTATACTTCCTCCGAAAGCAAGGTCATTATGATCATAGGTATATGCCCCGCCCGCCATATCCACCGGTTCCTTCGAATAATAAGGAGGAGTGATTGTTGCTATTGTTTCTATTGAAAAAGGTTCATAACTTAATTCCGAAAAGTTTGTAGATAAATTATAGACTTTTTCAGTCAATAACGCATCGGTTATAGCTTGAACAGAAAAACCCCCATCGTAGATTGCCGGAGAATTGTCGTCCATAATAGCCATTCTAATAATCGCCTCTGTAGAGCTATCATTCTGTACATGTATATACCCTTTAAATTTTATAGGATAATCATTGCCGCTGCCGTCTTTCCATCCAATAGATCCGCTTTCAGGAATAATGTATGTATGAGTATAATCTGAATCCCAACTAATATTTAAAGCAAGAGTGGCTATACAATTTGAACACGGACATGTTGGTGAACAGACGCAGCCTGCGGGAATAAGATTAGCACAATCAGTACAGGTAACACTGCAATTCATATCATTTTTGTAATTACTAAATAAAGCCTTAAAAGCATTCCAACTATATTTACCCGTACCATCAGCATTATATGTACCATAATTAACCAAATATACTTTCATGCCCGTTTCATTAGCTCTCTGCAAAAGCTTGATTGTAGATACTGCAGGTGCACCTGTACTACCAACCAATTGCTCTAAGATACCATGTTCCAAACCACTTAAGATGAGTGCGGAAACTTTCCCTATAGTCAACCATTCGGTATCACCGCTATATTTATAAACAGTATCATACATTCCTTGCTTGACGTCTATATAGTAATACTCATCCTGGGCTACTATGCCGACATTATGATGTCCCAGAAAAATTCTTTGAGAAATTCCTGCCAGCATTCTATTGGACATGGCAACTTGCTTCAACCAGCTTTGCCCCAGAATATTCAACGATTCACCCAGTACTTTTTCCGACGAATCAGATTCACCATTTGACCGATCAAGCTCTAATTGTTTTTGGCGTTTCTTTAGAAGTATATCGGAGATTCCTCCGCCAAAATTATAAACTATGGCGTAAGTATTGGTATCACCTATTTTTAAATTGTAATTCGCTGCATGTGTACCATTTTCTTCATAAGGATGGTCTATTGTAATAGTCATATATGCATCAGTACTTACATTTTGACCTGTACCGCCCGGTTCCAGATTACCATTAAGATATAAGTTTGGCTGGTTTGCGATGAACCTAATGGTCAAACGTCTACCACTGAAATCGGCGGTATCATAAGATTTATAGATTTCTGAATTCGCGCTTGTACATCCTGAGTCGCTTCGGCAAACTGCTACTTGTAATGTTGTTTTGTATTCATCAGGTATATCACTCTTGGGCCAACCACTGGTTGTAGTTGGTGAAAAGTGAAGATCGGTTGTTGGCAATTCAGTTAAAGGATCTTCAATAACTATTGCCCGTCCGCCAATGACATCCTTAACTTCACTGTTCGAATAGTTGTTTTTAAGATAATTGGCCAAACTTGTTGTGAAATAAGCAAGCCTGGAACGTATATTTGTCTCATTTAAATTCTTTGTGTAATATAAATCATTTCTTACATCTGCTCCTACTTCCGCCTGGCCAAGCAGGGTGCTTCTGCTGTAGCTCATTGCCGTACCGAGATCGATAGGGCTCTTATTATCATATGTTTTAAATGCCGGATCAAATAGATACGCCGAACCATCTATGGTTAATCTCACCCATACGCGATCCATAATGATCGGATCGTTTGAAGCCGGGTCATAAGGTATATAACCAGCCTCTAATGCCTTTTTAACAGCTTCAGATGAGACATCAACATTTAACCAGTTAGCCAGCTGATTCAAAGGGATGGACATTTGCCCATAAACATACTCAGCTGTATAGATAGTGCTGTTGGCATCTTTGCCACTGCTGGCACGTATTAAGGCAATCATCAGCGATGCCTGATCAAAATCGTTTCCACTACCATCCAAATAGGTAAGTTGGGCACCTTTAAGTGAACCAAAGTAAGAAACATACTCTATGTTGTTGTGCACGTAATCATATATCAATTTAGGATCATAATGAAGAGCGCGGGCAAGTTCTTGAATATCAGCACTGATATCTGCAGCTGCGCCAGCTAATAGCGCCTTTGCCGATCCTGCAGCAATTATTTTTTCTCTTCTGGCTTTTAAATATTCCTGTGCTTCTTTGGCAGAGATAGCCTTGCCTCTAACTTGAAGCCAACCGGGACCAAGAACGCCAGCGGCTTTGCTTGTTTTCGAATTGTCTTTTTTATCTTGAGGCACATCATCGGTTGCAGATGAAGAAATAACAAAATCTTTCGTCACCGTGTCACTGGGCGTAATGGTCATATTTTCGCTGAGGGTGGTATAACCTGTTTTACTGACGGTTGCGACATAGTTTCCGGCAGGTAGAAAAGAAAATACATAAACACCCGCGGCATTGGAAGTTGCTTTGTAATTACCTATTTTGATTTCGGCGCTACTGACGGCGTTGCCTGATTCATCTTTAACACTGCCGGTTAATATGGACAGCTGCGTGTTGCTGTTTCCATTCTGATTGCCGGTGGTATTGGGATTGTTGGGATCACGTGGAATGCTATCTTGTGTTGGAAAGCCTGTCGGGATAGCATTTTCATAAGCAATGGTCCAAAAACCGAATTGTGTGTCGCCGGCAATTTCGCTATAGGCAATTCTGCCGTAACCGGCATCTCCCCAATCTTCGCCCCAACTGTCTTTAATAATAAAACACTGTTCGACATCATCGTATCCAACGATAAGCACCGCGTGATAACCTTCAAAACTGCCCCACGATTTTTCATAAACTCCTGTGCTGTAATAATAAAAATCCGTATATACAGCCATTAAAGCAACTACAGGCCCATAGTTATAGAGGCTGTATTTAATCGCTTCCACATCAGGATTAACTTTATACCAGCCGGATATTTTATAAGGGTTGGTCAGCCAATCGGAACAACTGACAGAGCACATTCCATCTGTTGCTGTGTAAGGATTGCAGGATTCCAGAGGCAAGCCAATATCCCGCAAAAAATTGGCGGCCGCGTCTATATAACCGCCATTGCAACTTCCGGCACCGCTGCATGAATTAAGAGTCTGCTCGGAAAGATCTATAAATACACCGGGAGTGTTGCTGGAAATCAATTTGTTGGATTCGAGAGCGGCTGTCGTAGCGAAAGACCAGCAATCACTGCATGCGCCTTGTTCTTTTACCGGAGTCACGTAGTTGTTTCCGTTATAACTGCGCCAATCAAGTTGTGCCGGAACCGTGGCTGAAGTAATTGTCAGGATTTTCTCTTGAGTTGTTAGAACAGGTACGTGAGAACCAAGATGTTTCTTTCTTTCAGCGCTTGGCGCTTGTGATATTTTTGTATCTCTCGCAGTCCAGCGAGCTTTTTTGTGCCCTATTGCTTTTTTTATCTCGTCGCGTTCTTTGGAATCAGCAAAAGAGTTGGGAACAAAAAATGCGCCGCTTAAAAAAGTAATCAGAACAAGCATCGAAATCACGGGCATGACACCCCAAGTAATATTCGGGGTATTATACCCTCCGCTGCGCGGGATTGTTCGACTTACAAATTTCAATGCACTTCGTTTTTGAAATTTTAGTCTCGCAACAAAAGATTTGATTCTCATTTTCACGCTCCTGCTTTTTATTTCTTAAGTCAAATTAACAAATTGCGTTTTTACACTCCTGAATTATGATTAGTGTTTTTATTATCCCTGTTCGAAGCACAGTAATACCCACCCCTTGCAAAGACGTATGTGGACGTATGGGACGCCCTTAAGAAATTAAGTTACTCATC
>JQOA01000247.1 GCA_000753945.1 Smithella sp. D17
ATTACACGCCCGCGCCTAATACTGCCTTTTTAATCAAGAAGAAAAGCGGTGTGGACAGGATGGTCGAACAGATTGCGCTAAAGGATTTGATTCTCCAGCAGTACCTTTTAAAAACGATCGGCAATGAATTCGAGCGCATCTTCGAGCCCGAGTCCATCGGCTTTCGCAAGGGCATATCGCGCCAGCGGGCGGTGGAAATGGTTCAGGCGGCCCTGAAAGCCGGTTATCAATTTATTATTGAATCGGACGTTGATGATTTCTTCCCTTCCGTTGATCTGAAAATATTGACCGGTTTGCTGGATCGCTATCTGCCGCAGGAAGACCATCGGATAAAAGAACTGCTCACCAAAACAATTCACAACGGTTACGTGTTGAACGGACAGTATCATGAAAGGGTCAGGGGCGTAGCGCAGGGCAGTCCGCTGTCGCCGATGCTGGCTAACCTGTATCTGGATTATTTTGATGAAACGATAAAGGGCTGGCCGGTGCGGTTAATTCGTTACGCCGATGATTTTATAATCCTCACCAGGACTAAAGAAGAAGCCGAAGAGTATCTTTCCAGGACTGAAAGTTGCCTTTCGGAAATCGGACTGAAAATCAAGAAGGAAAAAACCGGCATCAAGCACATCCGGGAAGGCTTTCGTTTCCTCGGCATCAAATTTGAAAATGCGGAAAACGTTACCGAATTTGAAGACGAAATGAAGCCGCTCAAAAAACCTCTGTACATCACCGAGCCGTATATCTTTTTATCACTGAACGCCGACGCCATTGATATCTGCCGCAGTAAGAAAATTATCGAATCCATTCCCTTGCGGCGCATCAGCGAAATCATGGTGATGGAAAAATCAGTTGTTTCCACCGCGCTTTTAAAAAAATGCACGGATGCCGGAATACCGGTCACCCTGACGCTCAATTCCGGTTACTACGTCACCACAATCAAGCCGGATTCCAAACAATATTTTGACACGGCCTACGTGCACGCCCGCGCATACTACGCGCTTACGGAAACGGAAAACTTATGCATGGCCAAAGAATTCGCCGCCGGCAAGCTGCAAAACTACGCCGCTTTTTTCAAACAGCGCTATGCCAAAGACCAGAATTTATTTATACAGCAGATTGAAAGAACGGCCGCCAATATCCACGCGGCAAGCGACATCAATCAGGTGCGCGGCTACGAAGGTTCGATGGCGAAGAAAATCTATGAGCAGTACAACAGCATCATTGAAAATCCGGCTTTTCACATCAAAAAACGCGACCGCAAGACGCCCGACCCCATCAACGCGCTTTTGAATTTTGGTTATTACCTGCTGTTTACACGCGTCAATTCAACGGTGCGCGCCGTGGGTTTGAACCCCTATCTGGGATTTCTACACAGCCCGGAGGACAACTACGAATCCTTTGTTTGCGATGTGGAAGAATTGTTCCGGTCCAGAATAGATCGCTTTATTATCAGCCTGATCAATTTGAAGGCGATCACCGAGGCTGATTTCACCCCGATGGAAAATCAATGCCGCATAAGCAGGGACGCCATCAGAAAATTCATCAGTCAACTGGAAAAAGAAATGGAGCGAAAGAACACCAGAAATACTTTATCACTCAAAGAAAGCATCTATGTGCAGGTTCTGGTTTTGAAAAAATATTTTACCGGAAACGGCAATCTTTCATTTTACAGGTGGATAGTATGAGGGGTGTTTCCGATTACGCGGTTGTTTATGATATCACGTCGGACAAAGAGCGCAACAGAGTCGATAAAATTTTAAAAGGATTCGGTTTCCGGATTCAGAAAAGCGTTTTCGAATGCCGGTTAAATAAAAGAGGCAAGGAAGACCTGATTGAGAAACTGGAAAAGCTTGATATTCAAACCGGTTTTGTAAAACTGTATCGTTTGGAATATTCATCGAAAAATGAAGTTATCGGAAAGAAGGAAAATCATGATATTGATGAAGGTAATGCCTACATCATCTAGCCGGTTCAGAACCTCTGTGGATAACCTGTTTACAGAAGAAAAACTTCGAAGGGTTCTGAATTTTGCTGGAAATTGTTCTTTGAAAACTATATATTGCAAGATAAGAGTCTGAATAGACAACCGTAGGACTACGGTCTGAAACCTTCTTGTAGGCGTCGTAATATCTTTCTAACGTCTGAATAGACAACCGTAGGACTACGGTCTGAAACTTTGCAGTCTTCGTCTCTGCGCGGTCAACAGTCTGAATAGACAACCGTAGGACTACGGTCTGAAACATGCTACTTTGTTGTTGTTGTTGCTGCTGCTTCTGTCTGAATAGACAACCGTAGGACTACGGTCTGAAACGTTTTTACCTTCTCCTTGGTCGGCTCGCTTTTGTCTGAATAGACAACCGTAGGACTACGGTCTGAAACCTTTCTTTTTCTCCAAAAAAAATGTCCCAAAAGTCTGAATAGACAACCGTAGGACTACGGTCTGAAACTTTTCCACTTCATTATTCATCAATGAGTAGAGTCTGAATAGACAACCGTAGGACTACGGTCTGAAACCCAGCGTCTTAACGACTAATATCTTTTGCGTTTGTCTGAATAGACAACCGTAGGACTACGGTCCTTTAGTCCGGCGCATGCCGGATGAAACAGTATTTCCTATCGCTGTCTTCCGATTTCGGTCTGAATAGACAACCGTAGGACTACGGTCTGAAACATTTTACCGTTAGCCTCCCGTTGATATTCTGTGTCTGAATAGACAACCGTAGGACTACGGTCCTTTAGTCCGGCGCATGCCGGATGAAACTGGATTGCCCGGTCGCTGCCGGGCAATGACAAAAATAGTAGGACTACGATCCTTTAGTCCGGCGCATGCCGGATGAAACTGGATTGCCCGG
>JQOA01000248.1 GCA_000753945.1 Smithella sp. D17
TTGCTTTTTATGAAAATAGGGTTAAAGTTGGGTTAAGATTCAACATGGCGTCCAAAGCATACAACTTAAAATAATAACGATGCGTGCCGCCCGGAGGACAAGGGCCGTCATAGCCATAATTCCCGTAAGAATTTTTGCCATTTTTCCCTAATCCGGACACTTCTTCTTCCCGCACGACGTTTTCCGGCAAGCCGTTAACACTTGCCGGTATATCGAAAATTACCCAATGTACCCAGGTACCTACGGGCGCGTCGGGATCATCGCAGATGAGCGCGAAGCTTTTAGTTTCTTTTGGCGCACCGCTCCAGGAAAGTGACGGCGAAATATTTTGATTTTCATAGGCGTACCTAGCCGGAAGCATATCTTCATGTTTAAACGACGAACTTGTTATTTCCATAATTCCCCCTCCTTTTATATTGGCATCAATTTTATTCTTGCTCGTTTTTGAACAATTGATATAAATTCACTGTACATTCTAACCGAAGGTTATCGAGCAGTCAATAACTCTTATGAACCAGATTGACACTTATGATTCCTGTGGTATCATTACTACATTAATTGATGGGCAAGGTTGCATATGAATATCAATGAACAGATAAATCGCGAAATAGGCGTTCACGGACAAAAATGGAATGAGATGCATGAAGGATATTTTTCAAGCTCCGTTATAGCCCATCCTCTTGTAGCGACTATAACCAAGTATCTTTTAGGTTCGCATACGGATTTGCTGGTGGACTTGGGAGGAGGAACTGGTTTTATACTCCTGGAACTGATTACGAAGGGCACAACGACAAATATAATTCCGGTAAATCTCGACTGCTCCGAAACTCAACTGGAAGCAATGGAAAAAAGCGGTATCTTTTGCGTAAATCGTTCGATTTCCGACTTTAGCCGAAATGATCTGACCTCCATTAATAAAAAAGTATTTTTCATTATGCGATCGGTGTTGCATTATTTCGGCAAGGATGGACTGATTTCTATACTTCGTCACATTCGCAATCAGGCTCGGGAAAATGAAATTTTCATTCATCAAACTGCCTGCTTTGAAAATGCGGAAGAAGCCCGTTGTATCAATTTTCTGTATAGAGAAATGCGTACTCAAAAATGGTATCCTACCATCAGAGAACTGCACGATAGTATGGCAATTAATGATTGGCAAATGATTGATACATGTCCGGCGCCGCCACTGAAATTAACTTCTGAAGCACTGGGACAGCGATATGGGCTCGATTTGCAATCGTTGGAGAAAATTTGCGGCAGGGTCAAGGGACAGTTTGGAGAAATGGAGAATGTTTTTCAACTTACGCCGGATGGTTTTGTTGCCTATCTTCATTACCGTATTTGTGTTTCTAAAGCCATTTGAAGACAGGTGTTAGGTCTCGTCCGGCACATATTCGTTTTTACAATCCATTTCTTTAATAACGATTGGGTTGTTGTGGCGGATAAGGAAGTAAAACAATAATCTTCAACATAATAAAGATTACCATGTTCCCGGGACAGACTATTTTATAGGAACCGGTGTGTATCTGCCATAAATTGCTACATCTGTGAGCAAATAATATGTTCTGCCCCAAATGCAAAAGCGAATACAGAGAAGGTTTTTATAAGTGCACCGATTGTGGAACAGATTTGGTTGCTGAAGAGCCGCCGGAACTTATGGAAGAAGTAAGTTATGTCAATCTCGTTGAAGTTTATTCTACTTATCAACAGGGCGATATAGCTTTCATAAAATCTGTTCTTGACGGTGAGGGTATCACATATTATTTTGCGGGAGAAAGTTCTATTATGCTCGTTGCCGGGGGAGCTTATGCCCGTTTGCTGGTAAAAGTCGAGGAGGCGGACCGGGCAAGAGAAATTTTGCGGGAGCTGGATTTTCTGGAAAAAAATTAAAGGAGTTCTCTACATAGGGCAAATTAAAAATATCCGCCTGCTCAAAGAAAACATTAGTCAAGCCCGCCGCCGCCACTTTTTTTCTGGCTTCGGCAAGAGAGGTCTCGGATATATCGACAGAAGTAATCAAGGCATCAGGACTGTTTTTTGCCAGCGTAACCGTTTGCGCTCCAACGCCGCAACCGGCTTCTAAAACATGGCTTCCCGCCGGATAAAAAGCGCCGGAGTGCAGCAACTCAACCAGCTAATGAAATAATTACGATTTTCACTCTAATGTAACTTAGGGTATTAAAATAGCATAGCCTGTTTTTTCTTAAAAGGAGAAAGTTATCAAATCGTTGCCCGTTTTGCCGGAATGTGGTATTGACCATTAACCTCTATCAAAAAGCAGGAGGAGGATTTTTGGCAACAGAAAATATCTTACAAGAATTTGCAGATATTGACAGAATATTCGATCCGAAGAGCATTGCGATAATCGGGGTTTCTTCCGAGGGACCCGGTTTCGGTCGCAGCATTTTTATTTCACATCGTTCCATTGGCTATGAGGGCAAATTGTATCCTGTTAATAAGCGAGGCGGTTCCATTGAAGGAATGAAAATTTATTCTTCCATAGAGGCCATCCCCGACAAAATAGATTTTGCCATTATTGCCGTGCCGGCGCATCTGGTTCCTTCAGCATTGGAAGCCTGCCGGTCGAAGGGAGTGGTGGGTGCTGAAATTCTTTCCTCGGGTTTCAGTGAAACAGGTACACCGGAAGGCATAGCGCTGGAAGAAGAGCTAAAGACGATAGCTAAAAAAGGAATCAGGCTCATCGGTCCGAATTGTTTCGGAATATATTGTCCTAAATCAGGACTTACCATGCTTCCCGGTCCGGACCTTTCGCGAAAACCGGGAAGTGTTGCGTTGATTTCTCAGAGCGGCGGTCTTTCCGTAGATTTCGGCTATATTGGAAAATGGAGAGGAATACATTTTTCCAAAATTATCAGCTTTGGAAACGGTTGCGATCTCAGGGAAACGGAGATGCTTCGCTATCTTCGTCATGATCCTGAAACAAGAGTAATCTGTATGTACATCGAAGGCGTTTCCGATGGCCGTGATTTTTTTACTGCTCTAAAGGAAGTAGCCGCGGAGAAGCCCGTCATCATAATTAAGGGAGGTTTGTCGGAATCTGGAAGCAGAGCGGCCGCGAGTCATACAGCTTCACTCGGTGGAAACAAGGCTATCTGGGAAGCCGCGCTTAGGCAATGTCATGTGACTCAGGTTGAAAATCTTGAAGAAATGAGTGATGTTGCACTGACTTTTTCACTGCTTCCACCACGGGAATATAAAGGCTGTGCCGTTATGGGCGGTGGCGGTGCGTTGGGGATAGCGGCAGCGGATACGGCAGAGCCCTATGGAATCAAAGTGCCGAGCCTCAGAAAGGATTTGCAGGAGGCAATTCTGGAAGTTCTGCCCAAGCCCGGTTCAAGCGCGACCAATCCTGTAGACATAGCCAATCCTTATGTCAGTCCTAAGTACATCAGGGAGATTCTTCTTTATGCCTCTCAGGACGAAAATATTGACTTTCACATCGTCATCCAACTTTTGTATCACTACAAAGCACTGCAGTTGAACCTGGGCAACGTCAAACTAGGGGAGATTACCCCGTATAAAGAACTGGCGAAAGTTTGCCGCGAAGCAATGGACATCGGAAAGAAACCGGTAATGCTTATTTTGCCAAATATCAGGCGGGACGAAGATGACCTTGAGATTGAAAAAGTCAACCGGGAAACCCGCCGCCTGTTTACCGAAGCGGGAATGCCGGTTTTTGACAGCGTGAAAAATGCGTTCAATGCCGTTGCCTCGATTTCCAGGTATTATCGTTACCGCCGATAAGCTTAAAAACTTTGTTTTCTTTTTCCCGAGCGGGATTGACAAACCAACTCATCAATTATATGAACTGACACCGGAAATAATTTAAAAGAAATTTATTATGCCTTTATATTTACAAATAATTCTGCTGGTTGCCGCTTTAATTGCCTTTGTTGTCCTTATTCTTTACATGGGTGGTTTAGCTGTACAGAAGACTTGCTTAAAAATAATCGCCGAACTGGAAGAAGCCAGAGCCTTTAAAGAAGCGAGGGCGATGAAAATTCAGGATGAACGGAAAAATATATTCCGCGTAGGCACCAAAAATATTCGCCCCAAAGCACTAAAGCTGCTGCTTGAAGATGGTCTGGTAATTAAAACAAACAACGGGAAATATTATCTGGACAAAGAAAAACTCACCCAGGCCAAAGCTCAGTTAGATTCAACAAAGACAAAGTGAACGTTATCGGGCACATTCCCAAAATGCGCCGGTTCAATTATTTAATATTTATTGTGAAACTCCAATTACGAAGGCGAAGCTTAATTAGCAATTTGCGGATTATAAGAGCAGGTCTGAGTTTTCCGATTTGTTGATTGGTTTGAGGAAACCTGAAAAGGACTATCTGACCTTCGGTAATCATGAGAAAGATTCTTTCATATCCGCAAGGGAATAAGGTGATTTTTCATCGTCCATCCCACGCATCGAAGATGAAAGGGATAACTCAGACCAATCCTTCTCTTCAGTTTTCGATCGAAGGTACTCTACAAAGTCAAGAACTTCAGCCTTTTTATAGTCGGGCAATTTGTGAACTTGCTCAATAATTTTCTCCTCTAAACTCATAAAACAGCCTCCTTATTATTTTATATTTTATCAAAAAAAAGCACAATAAACAAATATTTAAACGATGATTAATACTCTATGTTTCTTATCAGCTCACTGGCAATGTTAGAGCTATTAAGCCGCATTATACTCTCTTCCGCGCGGCCAAAGCTCAAAAGGTTAATACTTCCATACCATACAACTTTTTGGTCAATAATCGCGAATTTTTGATGGATATTGGATTTACTGACCAGGTTTACACCAGCCGTTTTCAGCACGTTCAATATTTCCTCCACCGCCGGTTTATCTTTATAATCTGTTGCAGGCCTTGTCATAATCGTAATCCTGACCTTCTGATCTAATGCGACACTCATCAATTCCAGCATTTGCAGGACTCGTCTTTTCGTAACAAATGGACTTACAATCAGGATTTCCCGCGCGGCATTAATCAAATCATTTTTATAAACCGGAAGAAAATTATTACTATCAAATATGATGTCCACAGATTCATCAGCCAAGCTTCCAGTTTTTGCCTTGTATCCGATTGACGCATATCCGGCGAGCCGTTTGTTGTACATTTTCTCCAGCATTCGGACATGAATGTCGGCATAATCATAAATCTGGACTTCGCTCTTATTCTCAAATAGCCGATGCAACCTGCCCGCGTACTGTTGCAGTGTCCCCTTCCATGATATAGGCATCGCTAAAAAAAGCGTATCCAGCCTGGCTTCATCGAATCCCTCGCCAATATATTTACCAGTGGCAATGAGAGTCAATTGCTTGCCCGCTTGCGTTTCGGATATTCTTATCAATAACTCTTTCGTTTCCCTGGCACCCATACCTCCGGTAAGAGCGATTACATCCGGTATGTTTTCGCTTAATTTATTGGCCAGCTCCGCGACATGGGCGACTCTTTCGGTGAGGACAAGGGAATTTCTGCCATTTTGAAAAGCGTTGATCACATCATCGGAAATCAACTGATTGCGGAATTCATTAATAACGATTTCTGAATACAGCTCTTGAATGGAGATTTCCTTTTGATCCTTTTCAAATGGCATACGAAAACTGGTAAATCTCGGAATAACATAATGTTCAAAAGGCCTTTTTTCAGCTTGCTTCCTGGCATCCACGCTGTATCTGACCGGACCGCAATGCATAAATATAATCGGATGATGACCGTCTCGCCTTGCGGGTGTGGCTGTTAATCCGTAAACATATTTTGCATGGACGTTCTTGAGGATTTGTTCAAAGCTGAACGCCGGAACATGGTGGCATTCATCAACAATCACCATGCCGTAATTTTTTATCCATTCCTTCACTTCACCGCCACTACTCAAAGACTGCATAATCGCAACATCAATGATACCGCCGGGGTTATTTTTCCCGGCACCTATCTGTCCAATCAAACTCTGTTGCGTTTTTCGTCCGCGCTTTTTTGCCAAAACGGGCAATTCTTCATCAATTTTCAGGAATTCTGTCAATCTTTCCGCCCATTGCGAAAGCAGTTGTTGTCTGTGCACTAATATCAGTGTGTTTACTTTTCGTTCAGCAATCAGATTTGCGGCAATGACTGTTTTTCCAAAGGCAGTGGTTGCCGCAAGAACGCCATCCTCATATTTTAACATCTCTTCCGCAGCCACCGGCTGTTCTTCTCGCAGTGTCCCGATAAACTCAACTTTGATGTGCCTGCCTGAATTGGTATTATCAGACCATGTTGCCTCAACTCCTGCTTCGGCAAGCACCTTTCTGACATCACTTTCACAGCCTCTTGGCAGGCAGATGTAATCTGACGTTTCATCCGCGCACGAAATAATCCTGGGTTTATTATATGTCGGCATGCGCATCGCTTGTGCTTTGTAAAATTCCGGATTTTTAAACGCGGCCAGCCGTTTCAGAACGTTTAATGCCTTCTGCGAAATACCTGTTTTTTCAATATAGATCTTGTTTGCTTTGACAATCTTTATTTCTGAGGGGAAATCATTTTTTGACCATTTCAATTGGTATTTTTCCCATGGTTTGACGAGTTCTTCATCGGCCTCCTTTAGAGAGCCCAGCTCGTTGCCTTTACATAATCGTGGTATCAGTGCGGCTATTTCATCTTCGGATAATTTTCTGCTTTTTGATAGAAACTCCCATTGATCAGCGTAGGGGCTGAATCTTTCATCAATAAAGATACTGTTGCCGCATTCCCTGGCTTTTTTCTGTAACGGAAGAGCGATCAAGTTGCCAAAACCTCCTTTGGGCATTGTGTCCTGACTTGGGAAAAACCGATCATAGGATTGAAATGTTATTTCATGTCTTCTTCCCATGGAATATGTAAGCAAGGAAGATCCGAACTTTCTGGCCAAATGCGCCGGAATTTGGTTTTCAAAGAAAAACCAGGCATGAGCTCCGCTGCCGGAGCGGGAACGCTCGATTGCAATAGGAACATCAAAAGTAGCGCACACTTCTCTGAGTGTAGAAATATCTTTTAGCCAGCCGTCATCATCAAAATCAATTGCCAGAATGTGGCACGTATCATCCTGGCACATAGGATATATACCGGCAACGATATCGCCTCTTAAATGTGCCTCAATGACTTTTTCATCCAAAACATCATAAGACTTATGCGAGCAGTCGAAACATTTTATTTTCGGTTTTCGGCAGAGACCTGATTTCCATTCATTCAGACAAACAGGCGCATAACCAGAGCGGCCATCCTTGCTCTGCCATCTTTTGGCATACACATCATCACGTCCTTTAAACAGTGACATAAACAAACTGATCTTATCTGCGGGGTTGGTAATAGAACAAGGGGTTGCAACCTCTTGTTCTATTCTGTTTTGGCAGTG
>JQOA01000249.1 GCA_000753945.1 Smithella sp. D17
TTAATTCTACTCCGACATATTATCTTGCAATGTTGTGGTGGGTGTGATATGCAGCCATCATGGAAAAAGAAACGGTATTTATAGGGATAGACGACTACATGGCACTGTATTCTCCGTACATTAAGAGAGCGGAAGGCAGAAATCTGGCGCAACGTTATGTCGTCGGGCTGATGATGGATGGGGACAGGAAGTCTGTCGAGCCGATGTCGGAGAAGGTACACGCCTCGGAAAGGGGGATGCAAAGGTTGTTGACAGAGGTAAAGTGGGACCGTGACGGCGCATTTGGCGAATACAGGAGACGGATGCTTGCGGAGACCGCCGATCCCCAGGGAGTATTTCTTATTGATGATACGGGATTTCCGAAGAAAGGCCGCCATAGTGTCTGTGTGGCCCGGCAGTATTGCGGATCTCTGGGGAAAGTGGACAACTGCCAGATTGGCGTCAGTTTGACTTACGTGGGTCAAGAGTTCGCCTGGCCATACGCGATGGAGCTTTTTGTTCCTCAGTCCTGGGATAATCCGGATGATCCGGAATGTGTCGACATGCGAAAGAAGACCTACATGCCGGCGGATGTCCATTACAGGGAGAAGTGGCAGATGTCCCTGGATCTGATTGATCAGGCCAGATCTAATGGGGTGCCTCACCGGGCGGTGGTGGCAGACAGTTGGTATGGAGATATCACGGATTTTCGCCAGGGACTCGACGACAGGCAAGAGCGCTACATCGTCGGCGTTTACTCGGATACAAAGGTTTTTATGGAATCTCCGATTTTTGTTCAACCCGATCTCCAGGAAAAAAAGAGAGGAAGAAAGAGAAAAACCCCGAAGCTCATCGAGACGAATCCCTTGCCGGTCAAGATCTCCGAACTGGGAAAATGTGTCGCTGAAGGAGACTGGGAGCATCTGGAGATCCGGAGAGATTGTCTGAATAAACCCCTGGTGATTGAGGCGGTATCCAGAAGGGTTTTCCCCGCGCAAGGCTATCGGAAAGGAATCGCTCATGAGGAAGTCTGGCTGATCATCGAGAGAAGAAAGAAAGATGACGGGGAATATGAGCTCCGGTACTTCTTCAGCAATATGCCCCAGGACATGCCGGCTTTGGAGATGGTTCGTCTCTTTCACGAACGGTTTTGGATCGAGCAGGGCTACCAGCAGTTGAAGGAAGAGCTGGGTCTGGATCACCATGAGGGCAGAAGCTGGACCGGCTGGCGACGGCATGTGCTGCTGGTCATCCTTGCTTTTGGTTATCTGACGCTCCAGCGCATACAGGAAAAAAAACGCGAACAGCAGAACCTGTGGTATCGGAGAATGGGAAGGATACAAAGCAGTCTTTCCCCATGAATCCAAATGTTTTGGAATCGTGGAAAGATCGCCAATGCCCCCTTCGTTCCTCGGAGCGCTGGCGGGATAGGCAAAGAGCATTGAAACAAAAATCCTCTCTGCCCGATGTCCGGCATCAAATCGCTTTGTACCTGATGAGGATGCTGATCTGATCATAATTAATTATGTGTCGGAGTAGAA
>JQOA01000250.1 GCA_000753945.1 Smithella sp. D17
TGACACCTTTTCCTACAGGTTTCGTCGATCTCCAATCTCCATCAGGTGCTGGCATTTCAGGTGCTATTTATGACCACAACGGAGATGTTTTTCCCGCAGATGAAGCACGTATGCTCGCAAGGATGGGTGACCGCCGTTTCTGCCTTGGGAACGTTTTTAAAGATACCTATGAAAGCATTTTTGGGGGAGATCTGCTCCGCGAGATTGTCAGCAAGTCATGTGTCGAGATCATGCCTTATTGCAGTTCTTGCGTTTATCGCACCTACTGCGGGTCCGACCCTGTACGCAATTATCTTGAGACAGGCGACCTTATTGGGAAACGTCCAGATAATGATTTCTGCAAAAAGAACAAGTTAATCTTTGATATGTTGTTCAAAAAACTCAAACGCAATGACCCCGATGAAATGGATGTGTTCTGGTCATGGATTTCTGATCGGAGTTTAAAAGAAGTACGCGGTGAAGAAGGATGAAACAATTTAAGGGAATAGCGGAAAACATAGAGACTCCGATTCTTGGATTGGTGACACACGAGCCGCTGTCACTATCGAGGGGTAAAAGTGTACTTGTCACTGAAGAGACCTCATTACTGTCAAAGGGGTTTGCCGGATTTATTACGAATGAATGTAGAAAGAAAAAGAGCTCTTTACCGCAAGCCAAAGTTTCCAGCGAAGTTTTAGATAAACTGGATGATGGGGATTGTGTGCTTATTAGTAAGGACGGTATCATAACTGTTGTTTGGGAAAAAAAGGCTCCAATGAATCCTCTTCTTCTGACGGAGATGTGTAATTGTCATTGCATTATGTGCCCACAGCCACCGAAAGCGCATGATAAAACTTTGACGGAAACAAGTAAGAGAATCCTTAATCTTATCAAAATTGAGAGTAATCAGACAATATGCCTGACTGGCGGTGAACCTACTTTGCTGAAGGAAGATTTTTTCGACATCCTAAAGGTGATCAACAAAAAACAGCCAAAAGCAACAGTTATGCTGCTAACAAACGGCAAGTCATTTGCCAACTTCGAGTTTACAAAACATTTCGTATCTTTAAGGCCCCCAAATTTTCTTACCTGTGTTTCTATGCACAGTGATGAAGATGAGATTCATGACCGAATTGTAGGCGTTAAAGATAGTTTCTACAAGACAGTAATGGGTCTTCAGAATCTCGCACGTTTTAAGGAAAAAATTGAAATTCGCATAGTTGTGAGCCGTATTAATGCACACCGCCTTGAATCCATTGCAACCTTCATCCAACGGAACTTTCCCTTCATCACCCACTGTACTTTCATGGGAATGGAGATAACCGGATTTGCTTTAGATAATTACGAAACTGTTTGGATTGACCCACATGAATACCGCGATGAACTTTCACGGGCAATTAAGGTGCTGAGTCGTGCGGATATGAACGTCTCTATCTATAACCTTCCGCTATGTCTAGTTGAACCGAAATCCTGGAACTTCGCGAGGCAATCAATTTCAGGATGGAAAAATGACTATCTCCCAATATGCGATGAATGCTCAGTTAAATCAAATTGCTGTGGTATTTTCACAACGTCCGGACTGCATCAAAGCCCTTACATTCTCCCGAAATAATATCGAGAGTATGAGAGGATGCGTGTCTGCCAAAAGATTAGTTCTCAGCCGTACGGAATTAACTTGAATACTTTTCATGAAAATATAAAATATTTACTTGACTTTTAAATTAACAAGAGCATTATTTACATTCATACGTGTTACTAAGGAAAAGTGTTATTTAATTTGTTATTTCGATATGGAGGGGAATTTTATGAAAGGTCTATTTAGCAAAGTAATGATTGTTATTGCAGGTGTTGCAGCTATTTTCGGTATCTCTGTAGCCAATGTAACAGCATCAGCACCGGATATTAGCGGCAAATCAGCACTTTATCTAGAGCATGGAAAACAAATTAGTAACTCTTCTATAGGTAGCGAAAGTTGGCACTCAAGTCATGCAAGTCATGCAAGCCATGTATCACACAGCTCTGGGTATTAGCAAGACCATAGAATATTCACTTTTTTATAAATCATCTATATAGTACACAGTGGAAGGCTCTCGTCTGCAAGAAGGGAGCCTTTTGTACTCTACCTGTTAAGAATCACTTATTAACAGTCCAACAATAGTAACGACATTGGGCATGTGGCCACTATAGTCGTCACCCCGGCGGAGGCCGGGGTCCAGTTTGAATAATTCTGGATTCCGGCTCGGAGGCCGGAATGACCAATGTATAGACTATTATGGGACAATTAATAACTCCGTTTTCTTGAGGTCTCCTCTTAATCTATGCTTCAATTGTAAATATATTTGAGAATTTATGCTTACACCAGTTCAATTAGTATGGGTTATTTTTTTTACGATTATCTTATTAAGTATATTTGCTTTTTTAAGAAATGGTGATCATATACTTTTCAAGTCCCACTATAAGTCATTAATTCTTATTATAGCCATTTCTATAGTTTCTACATTACCTTTCGACTTGAATTTCTTTTATGGCCTTGAATACGAAGATGCATATATATTTACTGGATATTCAAGATTCTTAATTTACAATAATTATTTTTCTTTTGACCCTTTTCAAGCTAAGGGTTGCTTGTTTGGAAGTCTAAAATATTGCGAACTTGTAGGTACTTATGGTGGGCATTTTCTAGGATTGTCCTCACTCGGCTATTTTTTTAATAAATATTTTGGATACTCACCTTTAATAATATGTTTTATTAATTTCTTTGCTTCTCTGATTTCTGCTTGCTTAATCTATTGCATCTCTTATCTTCTTATTAAAGATAAAAAGATTGGCATTATTTGCTCTTTGATTTACTCTCTTTCTCCCGCTATGAGTTTATTTCACACATCCGGTTTAGCTGAAACATTATCTTCAACATCGGTCATTTTTACTCTTTTCTTATTTCTTTTGCTTTTTGAAAAGCAAAAGAACCTCAATCGAACCAACGAAGCAATATTATGGCTGCTCTTATTATTATCATTTTCATTTTGTCTTTTGCAGAAAAGAGAGAACTTAATATTGCTTTTTTTACCACTAATATCTCTTGTCAGAATATTAATCGATCATAAATATAATAATTACATGATCATTAGAATTACAATATTTATGATTTGGGGAGTTGTGATTTTGACAATCTTTCATTATGGAATAAACGTATTTGATATTGAAAGGCAAGAAAGCCAAGAAATAGCAAAAACTACTTTTAGTCTTAAATATTTTATTTCTTTAGCTCCAGTATTTATAAAATCATTTTTAACTTTCCGATGGTTCTTCGTATTCAGTGTTTTTACTTTTGCAGGACTTATTCTAATTTTGATAAAAATTAAGCAACATCCATTATATGTATATCCCATAATTCTCTTGGCTGCCTATCTATTGGCATACACTCTACATTATAGAAGTTATTATTTCGTAAAGTATGGTCAAGTCAATGAATTTGAAAGTTTGCGCTATATTACAAATTTCTTTCCTTTCTATTGCCTTATAGGGGGATATGCAATAGTCAAAGTACTCAAACCATTGAAGGATAAATTTAAACTACCTAAATATTATTTGGCAGGCCTGTCAATACTTGTAATTGGCTATCTTATTTATGCTAATGTCATGCTTAAAAAAGAATATTTTTTAATTGAACAAGAAAACAGGATTGCTGCTGTAAAAGAAACAATAAGATTAGTTGATCCCAAAGGAAATATAATAATCACAGATGTGCCTTTGATATTTCAAGTATTAGGCAAGGAAACACTTCAAATAATTAATTTTTCATCTATCGGTAAATCAATAAATATTTCTGACATAAAAAACAAATTGGATAAATCTCAAAATATTTACTATTTGAAAAGACTTACTGAAAATAATGCTTATCAATATGAACGCTATCCAGCAGCAATGAAATATATAAATTCGCTTAAACTTGTAAGAGTAAAGGAATTTCAAGGCGACCGTTTTGTTTTATACAAGATATGTCATCACCGGCGAGAAACAAGGCCAAAATCATCGGAATAAAGAAGGCCACATCATGAACAGGGCGAACAAGTTCCTTTCCAGGTATTTTCAGTCTGTAGCATTTAATCTTTGATCTAGCCGGGATGCGTTGGGCATCAGCGGTTTCATCTATTCAAAATGAGTAAATAGGGGAACGTACTTCAAAATATCAATCTATTCATTCGATCCGGTATGAATTGTCCTCAACAAGCGCCTTTCCCCTTCGGACAGCATAGGTAATCGCCGATTGTGTCCGGCTCAGCAGTTGC
>JQOA01000251.1 GCA_000753945.1 Smithella sp. D17
TTATTAAAAGGTGTTGAGCTCGTTGATAAAATAATAAAAAGCGGAGCTATGATAAATGACTCCGGAATGGTATCCGACTACAAAATTTTAATAAATTATCGCAACGAAAGAATAGCTTCTGTTCCTCTTAAAGTTGTTATTACACCCCAGGACTGGTTTCGTTTTGCCAAGGATTCTTCAAACGTAAAAGAGCAAATCGAATATTTAAAAAAAGCGATGGAGTTGAATAAAAATGATGTCAGCGTGCGTAAGATTCTTGCCGGTGTCTATTCGCGGCAGGGCAGGCTGGACGACGCAATCAGCCAATATAAAGAGGTAATAGAGCTTAAGCCGGATGATACGATAGCTTTGAACGAACTGGCCAAATGCTATATTAAGAAAAAGGAATATGACGAGTCTATCAAGATATCGAGACAGATTATCAAAATCAATCCAAAAGAAGTACAAGCTTATGTCAGCCTCGGTCTTTCCTTCGCGGAAAAGGGAATAGGGGATCAGGCAATACAAAATTATCGGGAAGCTGTGCGGCTTGAACCGGATAATTATCCGGTCAGATTAAAATTGGCGGACGCCTATAAAAATAAAAACATGATGAATTCAGCTATTGAAGAATATAAATATATTGCTGACCATTCGAAAGAGGCCGACTTGGCGTTGCTTTCTTTGGGTGACATTTATTTAAAACTCAAAAAATATGAATCTGCAATTAAATATTATAAAGAAGTTATAAAGAAACAACCGCGATCGGTTGCCGCTTACGCCAATCTTGCTTCTGCTTATGCCGGAACGGGAAAATGGCCGGAAGAGCTGGATAACTTGAAAAAAGCAGTTTCATTAAGTCCTAATGAACCCACCGTCCGATTCAATCTGGGTGCGGCTTATGATAGAAAAGGCATGAACTCCGAAGCGATTAAAGAATACGAACACGTATTAAAAATGAATTCTGATGATGCTGATGCTCTGGAACGTCTCGGCGACCTGTCGCTTAAAAACAAGAAATTTGTTCAAGCTGTGAAATATTACGAGAAATTAGCGGCAAAATCCTCTAAAAATGGGGCTATTTTTGCCCATTTAGGTTTTGCCTATGGTGAAATAAAAAAATATGCCGCATCAACTGAAAATTACGAAAAAGCGATTAAGTACGGCGCTAAAAATTCTAATTTGCATTATAACTTAGCTTATACATACGATAAGCTGGGAAAAGAAAAAAAAGCAATCGCCGAGTATGAAAAAATATCTCCGCCAACGAAAGAGGTGCTGAGTATTCTTGGTCAATTCTATCTGAAAGAAAAGAATTGCGCGGTGGCAATTAAACAATATAAAAAAATTGCACAAATAGAACCGAAAAAAGCTGAGTCCTACGAAAGTCTGGGATATGCTTACACCAAATGTAATGATCTGGACGCGGCCATTAAACATTACCGGATTGCTTTAAAATATGACCGCGAAAATGATGAGGCTTACGCCGGCTTGGGTGAGGCTTACGAGAAAAAAGGTCTTTATCAGGAAGCATTGAAAGCATACAACAGTGCCTATGCGCTTAATCCGGAATCGGCAAAAGCAGCACAAAAAATACCGAAAATGAAAATTAAACTTTTGCAGGAAAAAGCTCAGAAAAAAATCAGGAGTGATGAAGAATGAAGCGAATAAAGATCAGTAAATTTATTATTGGAGATAATAAGAAATTCGTTCTGATTGCCGGTCCGTGCGTTTTGGAAAACGAAAAATCGGCAATGGATACGGCCAGGTATTTAAAAAGACTTACTGCAAAACTGGACATCCCTTTTATCTTTAAAGCTTCATATGACAAAGCGAATAGAACTTCGATAAAGTCCTATCGGGGGCCTGGAGCAAAAAAAGGATTGGCCATACTGGAAAAGATTAAAGGGGAATTGGATGTTCCGGTGCTCTCCGACGTGCACCGTTTCGAAGAAATTAACGCGGCGGCAAATGTATTGGACGTTGTTCAGGTACCGGCGTTTCTTTGCCGGCAGACAGATTTTATTGCGGAGATCGCGAAGAAGGCAGGCGTGATTAATATCAAGAAAGGGCAATTTCTGGCTCCCTGGGATATGGTCAATGTTATAGATAAGGCCAGAAAAGCAGGTAATGAAAATATTATGATTACTGAAAGAGGGGTATCATTTGGTTACAATAACCTTGTTTTCGATGTTCGTTCTATACCCATTCTCAGAGATATGGGGTATCCGGTAATTTTTGATGCTACTCATTCCGTGCAATTACCCGGAGGGGAGGGAACTTCATCGGGAGGACAGCGGGATATGGTTAAATATCTGGCGCGCGCGGCAGTGGCGGCCGGAGTAGATGGTATCTTTTTTGAAGTTCACCGCGATCCGGAAAAAGCTTTGTGCGACGGCGCCAATTCGCTCTATCTTAATGAACTGGAAAATTTATTGACGATGCTAAAGAAGATTGACAGTTTGATTAAATCTCCAATAAAATAATAATTAAGCATACTAAACAAATGATAAGGAGAAACGGTATAGTGAAAAAAAACATTCAGAAAAAACTCTTTAAAATAAAATTGCTGATTCTGGATGTGGACGGAGTCATGACGGATGGCAGTATAATTATGGATGATGAAGGGCGTGAATCAAAGAGTTTCAATGTACTTGACGGACATGGCCTGAAGATGGTGCAGCGTTATGGAATTAGAGTTGCCATTCTCACCGGACGGCAATCAAAAGTAGTAGAATACAGAGCTAAAGATCTGGGAATAGCAGATGTTTATCAGGGCGCTTTAAATAAAAAAGAAGTTTTTGAAAAAATCATTGGCAAGCATAAATTATCGGCTGACGAGGTTGCTTATTTGGGCGATGATATAGTTGACATACCGGTGCTCAAAAGGGTTGGTTTTTCCGCGGCGGTTGCCGACGCCCTGGATGTGGTAAAAAAATCGGTTAATTATGTGACTAAAAACAAAGGTGGCCACGGTGCGGTAAGAGAAGTCTGTGAAATGATTTTGCAGGCCCAGGGGAAGTGGCCGGAGGTAGAAGCCAAATACGAATTCAGCAAGAAGTGCTATTGACCGGGTGCGCGTTCACGCAAGGGGGGCGCAATAATGAATAATCATGTTCCTTCTTATTTCTTTACACGAGACATTCATAGTGATATAATAATAGCAAAAATAGTGCCAAAAGCAGGATGTCACGGATTAAATGAAATTAAGCAAAAAAACAGTCATTATATCTGCAATAGCAGTCGTATCTTTGGTGGTTTTGATTGCCATTGTGGCCATAATCAAGGTCGGTGTAAATAAACCCCAAAATTTGTTAAAAGCACTTCAGAATAGCGTAGACCTGCAAATAAAAGGCTTCGTTTATACAGAAGTTGGCGAAGCCAATGCCAGATGGGAAGTAAAAGCCGAAACCGCCACCTATGATAAAAAGCAGGAACTTGCTTTATTTGATAAAGTTCAAATAAAGTTAACAACTTCAGATGGTAAGGTCTTTGTAATGACAGCGGATAAAGGGCACATGCTGATAAAGAAAAAAAACATTGAGATAAAAGGTAATGTAGTCATAAATTCAGACACCGGCGATAAATTTTCCACTGATTATTTGAATTACAGCGATGCTGAAAAGAAATTTTATACCGATGCGCCGGTGACAATGGAAAATAAGCGTATGAAAATAACAGGAAAAGGATTAACTCTCTTTATGAATAAAGGGGAATTGAATATTCCCTCAATGGTTAAAGCTAAAATAATTTGATAGAGAAATTGAATGATTAAAAAAATTTGTTTATTTGTCGTATTTATTGCTTTAATTTCAGTTCTTCGCGTTCATGCCGATAATCATCCCCTGATTAAACAATCAGATGAACCCGTCGAAATTACTTCCAACCGGATGGAGGCTTTTAACGAAAAGAAGCTTGTCGTATTTTCCGGCAACGCTATAGCAACACAGGAAAACAAGGTGCTGAAAGCCGATCAGTTGCGTTTGTATTATAAAGAAGAATCCGGTAAAAAAAATAAAATCGGAAAAATTGAAACAGAAAATGCCGGTGAACTGGAGAAAATAGAAGCGAAAGGAAATGTTTCTTTAACGCAAGGAGAAAGAATAGCAACGGGAGACGAAGCCGTATATTTTAGAGAAAGTAATAAAGTTATCATGACCGGTAATGCCATGTTGAAAGAAGGTAAAAACCTTATCACGGGAGACAGGGTTATAGTTTTTCTTAATGAAAACAGAGGAATTGTTGAAAGTAACACGCAAAAACAGGTTAAAGCAATAATTTATCCTAAGGAAAAAAAGAAGGCAGGGAGCAACTAGTGCATACTTGCAAAAGTTACCGATATGTCATTTCGACCGAAGGGAGAAATCTTATTCAATGATTATAAAGATTTCTCAGTCACTTCGTTCCTTCGAAATGACACGGTTAATATTGAAATCAAGCACTAGCGCAGGCATCATGCGTTTTAAGTTATGGGCAATTTATCAGCAAAAGGTTTAATTAAAATCTACAACAAACGAAAAGTCGTCAATCAGATTGATTTGTCGATTTCACCCGGTGAAGTTGTCGGTTTGCTTGGCCCTAATGGTGCAGGCAAAACAACCACTTTTTATATGATTGTCGGATTGATTAAGCCGGATGCCGGTGAGATTTTTTTAGATGGCGAAAATATTACTAAATTCCCCATGTATTTAAGAGCGCGCAAAGGTTTAAATTATTTGCCACAGGAGCCATCCGTTTTCCGTAAACTTACGGTGGAAGAAAATATCCTTGCTATTTTAGAGACGCTTGATTTGAGGGAAGAAGAAAGAAATGAAAGGCTGAAAGAGCTTCTCCGGGAACTTGATCTGACAGCGCTGGCAAAAAATCATGCCTATTCTCTGTCTGGCGGCGAAAGAAGAAGAGTAGAAATCACCAGGGCATTGGTTACTCACCCCAAATATATTCTTTTAGATGAGCCTTTTGCC
>JQOA01000252.1 GCA_000753945.1 Smithella sp. D17
CGTCCGGACCCACAAAAGTTTCGAAAAAGCTCCACGTTTCACTGAATGAATTTATCAAGGATGAAGGCGATAACGCGCATATCGATTTTCTCACATACGAAGGTGACAATCAGGAAGTGTCTTTAATTAAAGACGAAGAAAAGAGTCTGGTGCGCCGTGATATAGCCGGAGCGCTGGCTAAGCTCAGCGAAAGAGAAAGTTATATTATTCTTAACCGAGTAATGGCCGATGATCCCCAGACTCTGCAGGAAATAGGAATAAAATATAATATCTCGCGTGAACGGGCACGCCAGATTGAAAAACAAGCGCTGAAGAAAATACAACTGGCGTTGCCTTATTTTAAAACCGACAAATAAATATGGTTCTCTGATAGGTTATATAACAAATAAGAATTGCATATAAAGCAATTCTTTTAACTCTGCCCTGGAAACGCAGGGAGGTCCCATTAACATTTGCCGTCTGGTGTTGAAAAAACCGGGTTCCCGTGAGGCATGTATATATTTTCTAATAATCTGTCAGCCGCCATAAGGAGTAGTAGAAAGTGGAAGTGAGCAGCAAGGTCTTTTTTAGATACCTAAATCGTTTGAAAGCGTACATTCCGGGCAGTGACTCACGGAAAAAAATCGCAGGCAATGAGCTGCTGCGATCGGAATTATTCAGCGCCAAGCAGTTGCAGCAACATGGCAAAGCCATCGCCGGCGCGCACAAGTTGAGTCCGGGGCGCACTTCGAACCAACTGCTAACAAGGATGGCCGACAATGAAAATGTCCTGTCTGACGTTCGAAACCTGTTGACGACGGCAGTTAAAGACAACCATCGTATTACACCGGCCGAAGAATGGTTTCTGGATAACTTCTATCTGATCGAAGAGCAAATTCGCACGGCCAGAAGGCATCTGCCGAAAGTTTACAGCCGGGAACTGCCTCATCTGGTAAATAGTCCATCAGCCGGTCTCCCCCGGGTGTACGATATTGCGCTGGAAATGATCTCCCATGGCGACGGGCGGGTGGATTCGAAGGCTCTCAGTCTGTTTGTCTCCGCCTACCAGACAGTCACCGTGCTTAAGCTGGGTGAATTGTGGGCAATTCCCATCATGCTCCGCCTGGCTCTCATCGAAAACATTCGACGTATCGCTGTCCGCATATCTACCGACAGAAAACATCGCAATAAAGCCGATTTCTGGGCAAACCGGATGACAGCTATTGCCGAAAAAGATCCGAAAAGCCTGTTTCTGGAAATCGCGGACATGGCGCGATCAGACCCGCCGATGGTGGGTGCGTTTGTTGCAGAAATTACACGTCGTTTGCAGGGACAAAGCCCGTCTCTGGCTCTGCCACTTACCTGGATTGAGCAACGCCTCACCGAGTATGGCCAGACAATCAAGTCATTGGTACATTTGGAAACCCAGCAACAAGCCGCCGACCAGGTTTCCATGAGCAACAGTATCGGTTCTCTTCATTTCCTTGGCACAATGGACTGGCGCGAATTTGTCGAAACGATGAGCGAGGTTGATCATATCCTGCGTGAAGATCCCCGTGATATTTACACTAAAATGGATTTTTCCACCCGTGACCGTTACCGCCACGTCGTCGAAAATATCTCCAAAAAAAGTCAATTGTCCGAAAGTGAAGTGGCGCGCACAGCGATAAATCTTGCCCGCCAATGCAGTGCAAAAAATGACAGCTACGATTGCACGGCGCATGTCGGTTATT
>JQOA01000253.1 GCA_000753945.1 Smithella sp. D17
TCATTATCCTGAATATCCATCCACATGGCGAATAAAAGAGACTGGAAACTGCTGGTAAATAGAAAGAAGAAGGCCAGCATAGTTGCCGGTGAAACCGAGCCCCCGGAAAGAGTGATGTTTGTAATTTTCAGGACGTAGGGAATCGTAAGGACGCCCATAATAAAGGCAAAATGATAAAGCAGAAAAAGAGGATGAAAATCGCGGAATAGATACTTGATCCATAATCGCTTGAAAAAAGATTTAAAAAGCAGCCAGGAGATAAGAGGGATGACCTTGGCCACGTTCATTTTGGACTTTTCGCCGATATTGTAAACAGGTTTAATCTTAACTTCCTTTAAAGTGCAAAAGGCAATGTTCAACTTTACGAGCATGTCATTGGGCATTCCGTAGCTTTTGTAAATGTCATGAAGTTTGATCGCACTCAGAGCAGAAAGAGAAATAGCGGTATAGCCTGTTTGAGTATCGGAAACATGCCAGTAGCCCGAGGCGATTTTCGTTAATATGGACAGAATAGAATTACCGAAATATCGGGTATTGGGCATGACAAGGCGCGCGCCGCCATGGATGAGGCGATTGCCTTTGACATAATCAATCTCTTCCTTTAGAACCGGCAGGCAAATATTTTCCAGCTCTGCCGGGTCCATCTGACCGTCGCCGGCCATAACGGCAGTGCAGTCGATATTGTGATCCAGACACCATTTATAACCACGGGCGATAGCCGCCCCTACGCCGCCGTTTTTTAAATTATTGATTAAAATTATACGGTCGGATTCGGGATGGACATTGGCAATTTCCGAAGGAATAAAGTATTTCAGGTCTGCCTGCTGTTTTTCTTTGAGCAGATTTTCGGCTCTGTTGTATTTGTTTTTATTATTTTCAACAGTGTTATTTATGATGATCGTCTGAGATGGTTGTTGCTTGCTGATATTATCCAAAATGATGGCGGCTGTGCGGTCTGTGGAGCAATCGTTGACAACGATAATGCGATCAACAAAATCAGGCATGGTTTCCAAAACCTGCCTGATTTGTTTCTCTTCATTATATGAGGGAACAACAACGGCGATTGTCTTGCCGCACAACATGAAAAGAGCCCTCCTTTCTATCTTTTGTCATGCCCGCATTGGCACACAACTAATAAGTACTATTTTTAATTTAATTTGTCCAAAAATATTTTATCTTTCAATATCCTCCGCTGGCGCGAAGTCGGGAGAATTTCCGAGAGGTGTCCCGATGAATCATCGGGACGGAGGTGGATAAAATTCACGTAAATCGTATATTACTAATAATATCAAGTATATTTTAAATACTTCCACCCCCTGCCCCCGCCAGCGGGGGATATTACTCATTACGGACAATCAATACATGTAATTACGACACAGCCTCTCAAGGGCGGGAATTAATAAGCAGAAAATTCTTATTAACAGTCCCATATCCCAGAATAGTAAAGACATTTGACACATTCCCACCAGAGTCGTCACCCCGACGGAAGAGACTCTGTCGTAATAGCCATAATAGCAAAGCATGTCATTCCGAATCCCGATTCATCGGGATGAGGAATCTTAAAATGATTATGAATTAAGACTTCTCCCTTCGGTCGAAGTGACATAGATTTTATCGCGGAGTAACATTCCGCGTACCCGAAATGCTCTGGGCAAGTTGCGGGAGAGAAATGACAAGCTATTATTTTCCTTCCCTTGTTACAGCTAATAACCTTTTAAAACAATATGTTATCAATATGCACACACCAATAGCACCTGTCGTGTCTCTTTGTTTGCTATTTTTATTGCTTTTTATTTTGCTTTTTCTATTGACAAACGAAAAAGCAATGTATATGCTATAGGCGGATCACCAAGGGAGATCATACAGGATAATGATTCCCACTACAGGATAGGTCCACAGAAGGAGGAAATCATGAAAAAAATAAATGCACTGATGATTCAGCCGAAGACTCCGCAAACGTTCTGGAGCCATGACCTTTCGCTCAAAGCAGCCGGATTCAAGGCGGTGATGCCGCCCCTGGGGCTGATGACCATAGCGGCCATGCTTCCGGAAAATTATGACGTCACGTTAATCGACATGAATGTGAGCGACCTCGAAATACGCGACATCGAGCAAAGTGATATGGTCTTTCTCACGGGCATGTGGATACACCGGGAATCGTTTTTAAAGATCGTCAACATGTGCCATGAACTTGGGAAAACCATTGTTGCCGGAGGACCCCTTGTCCAATCGGCCTATGGCAGGTCGGGCGACTATCTGGAATCGGAAAAGATCGATCACCTCATTCTTTATGAGGCCGAGAATAACCTTCCCGATTTCCTGTGGGACTACGAGCGAGGCATAGCGAAAAAAGTATACGACAACAAGGAAAAACCCGCCCTGAACCTTACCCCGTCGCCGCGCTTTGACATTATAAATCCGTACGACTACGCTTGCATGGCCCTTCAGTTCTCCCGCGGGTGTCCGTTCAACTGCGAATTCTGCGATATAGTCCAGATGTTCGGCCGCATTCCGCGCACCAAGTCTCCCGCGCAATTCATGCGCGAGGTTGAAGACCTGTACGATACCGGCTATCGCGGACGCCTGTTTATCGTGGACGACAATTTCATCGCCAACAGAAAGGCCGTTAAAGAAATGCTCAAACTCCTGGCGGCCTGGCAGGAAGAACACGACTATCCGTATCTGCTGTTCACCGAAGCGAGCATCGATCTGGCCAAGGATGACGAGCTTCTGAATTTAATGAAGAGGTCGGGATTCACGTCCGTATTTGTAGGCATTGAGTCGCCGGACAGCGCGACGCTAAGCGCCATCAATAAGAACCAAAATGCAACCTGCGATATGGATAAAGCTATCGAGAAGATACAACGCGCAGGCATTGAGGTAATGGGCGGTTTTATCCTGGGCTTCGATACCGATACAGATGACGTGTTTGATCGCCAACTGGCATTTATCCGGCGCAATGGTATTCCCCAGAGCATGGTGGGACTGCTTGCCGCCATGCCGAACACCGACCTGTTCAAACGGCTGGAACAAGAAGGCCGGCTTATTGAAAATGACAACCCGCACAGCGGCGACAACGTCGATACCGTGCTCAACTTCGTACCCGTCATGCCGGCCCCGCAACTGGTTGAAGGCTACAAGCGGGTCATTGCTCAAACCTATGCGCCAAAAAACTATTTCGCCCGCGCGTTAAAAGTCATCAGCAGGTTACCTGATTTGAGAATAACCGATCTCTACATGGCGGAGCCGTGGAAAATCAAATTGGCGGATTCAAAATTGACCAATCATCCACACAAGAGGAAGTTGATGGTTGAATTTGTAAAGCTTCTCTTTTCCGGGTTCGGCGTTCATGCGTTATGGTTTATTATCAGGGCGTCGAGGTACGGATTGCTTGCCCTGCCCACTGCGATAGAATTGGCTTTCCGGGGACGCCATTATGTAAGTGTCGCCGGGAGAATCGCGCACGCGAAACCGCAACCTGTGACGGTAAGCGAGAACAAACGCGAATATGCGCCGTTACTCATGAAGCACTTACCCAGTTTGGGTAAATAGGAAATAAACAATGGAAATAAAAATAAGGGGACGGTTGTACAATCGTCCCCTTATCTACTTAAAGGTGTTGTCATTCCGGTCCCGTATACGCGGGATGTTACTCCGGCGGGAATCCAGCCCTCATCATCGTTCCCACGCAGCTTGTCCTCGACCTGATCGGGAAGCGGCAATCCATAATCCATGTCATTCCCCGGCATGACTGGGGAATCCAGTTCTTTTCTCTTCACGCTTCACTTTTCGCATTGTTGAACTTTCCCTTACAAATTAAACGCCGATCCGCCTTTATCTGTTTAACATTTACCTTGACAAATAACCATGCCATGTTATTAAAAAGACACAATAATTATTGTTAAGGGATGTCATGGAAGCGCACGTGGAATACTGGCTTACACAATCAGACAATGATCTGCCGGTAGCAGAAAGCATGCTGGAAAATGGGCATTACACCTGGTGCTTATTTATCGGGCATCTTGTTTTGGAAAAACTCTTTAAAGCGATTTATGTCAGAGAACATCAAAAAATTGCGCCTAGAATTCACGATCTGGTAAAACTTGCCAAATCAACAAGCCTGAATCTTAGTGATGAACAATTGGTTTTTCTAAGCGAGGTTTCGGATTTCAACATGGAAGGCAGATACCCCGACGAGAAGAATCAATTTGCCCGCAAATGCGACAAACAATTCGCAATGGATTATTTAAGACGGATAAAGGAGATGCGCTCGTGGCTCAAAAAGCAGATCAAAAAATAGAAAAAACCGTCAAATCCTATCTTGAACAACTGGAACGTATCGGCATTCATGTCCAGCAGGCATTTTTATTCGGTTCCTACGCCAGTGGAAAGCACGACAAGTGGAGCGATATTGATCTGGCGATTGTTTCGAAAGATTTTATCGGGAACAGATTTGAAGATAGAAACAAAATCCGTAAAATTACGTTGCAAGTAAATAGTGATATATCGCCGATGCCGTACCGCCCTGAAGACTTCAACGACAGCGATTACTTCGTCAAAGAGATTTTAGAAACGGGCATAAGAATTGTTTAAGTCGGGATAGTTTCCGAGAGATGGATATCCAAACCTCAATCTTCTAATCCTCTTCTTTCCTCCCCTTTCACTATTCACTTTTCACGCTTCTCCATTCACCCTTCACATCTTTTTTCAGTTATTTTTAACATAGAACCTTGAACGTAGAACATTGAACGATTTTTTTTCACCATTCACGCTTAATTACTTAACCCTTAAATCTTAATTACTTATTATTTTTATTTTTTTTCTTGAATTCTATTAAAAAAAAGAGTTAGTTTAATTCCGTCTCAATTATGTGGAGAGTGT